>NZ_FQUR01000007.1 GCF_900129115.1 Thermoanaerobacter uzonensis DSM 18761
TGGGGAAGACCGGGAGGAGCAAGACAGATATTTCTGCCGAATCCAGAAGTATTGAAGGAGGGTAAGAACGCATGGTCCTTAAAAGGAACAAATTATACGAAGTAAGAGAACTAATAGAAGCAATAGATGATGTAATACCCGAGCTTGAGAAAGAGATAGAAAACAGGAAAAAAGGCATACCAGGGCATGGGAAAATAAACCAACTTGAGTTTATAAAAAAAGAATTAGAAGAATTAAGGAAAATGGCAATAGAGAACAGATTACCACCTAAGAACAAAAGGGCATTGGAGTATCCATGGTATTTCACAGATGGGTGGGAAGTTGAATCGCAAATAGAAGATAAACTTTTGGATATTGCTACAATGTATGAAAGACAGCTAAAAGACTAAGAATTTGCCAGGGTAATCCTGGTAGATTTATTAGTTATAAATGGGAGGTAAAAATGATAGATTTAAAAACAGGGGAGATAATAGTAAACTCAGATTTAATATTATCACCAAAATTAAGTCTTGAAGAATTTAAAAAAACAAGATATTACACTGGACAGGATGAAAAAATGTATATGGAAATAGATGGACTCCATAAAATAGATAACCATGACTTTTACATTAGTTTGTATTTTAAAGATTCCTTCTTAAAAGAAGTTTCCCTGATGATATATAGTCCACTTATAAAAGAATGGGATGAAGAACCAAAGCGGAAAGAAATACATGATGAATATTTAAGAAGTAAAGGGATAGAATTAAAGAGAACGCGGGATGGTGAATATTATAAAGAAGATGTAGCAGAATTTGACTGGGGAGAAATTGCATCAACCTTTGAGGCTAAAGGTTATACAAGCAGTATACTTATTATTTACAAATAAACGTTGAATTAGACTAATCTGCCAGGATAGTCCTGGTAGATTAGTCTATCAAATGAAAAGGTTATACATTATACAATAAAAATAATAAAATAGAAAATACAGCAAGAAAGAAATAAAAATACCAAGAATTTAATAATATAGATTGCGAAAGCAGCAGATGCAGCAGTAGATATAGCAAAAACAGAGAAAGCGGTGAGAGTTGCAGAAAAAGCAATAAAGAATGTTTCCGAAAGTACGGAGAAAATAGAAACAGCCACTGTAAAAGAAGCCACTTCAAACTCCTCAAAAGTTGCATCAAAATGGCTTGACAAAAATGGCAAGCCTATATAAGACAAAGGGGACGGTTCCTTCTGTCTGATTTTTTTCGGACAAAAGGAACCGTTTCCTCTTTTTGTATTATCTCTGATTAGAAACGTTTTTAAACATCCACTTTTTTTATTCTACTTTTGCAGGAAAACCGAGTTCTGTATCAAATCAAAATTATATTAGGAAAAGTTTAGTATAAAAGGAAGGGGTATATCATGGAAAATTTAAATGTTAACAAGAAAGAGAAGGAAGTATAGAAAGTGAAAATAAGAGAGACATAAAAAGAACGTTAAAAACGATCTATTTTCTCATCGCCGAGGGAGGGTTAGTGTGTCTTTTGGCAGTAGGGTTTAATACATTGAAGATGGAATATAATTTTGTGTATGGAATACTGCTTGCGATTTTATCTTTTCCTGTTTTTGCAGGTGTTGTGTATTATCCTCTTAGGAAATACGCCAGTGAAAATTTGCGGTTTATTAACGCTTCCGTTGACGGATTTATTTCTGATTTAATATTAGTACTATCTTTCCTTTTCTTCGTATTGATATTTAAGATTCCACTATTAAAATTGGGTTAAAAATATATAGGAGGCAGTGTGCATGTCTAAAAAATCTTAGATGACAAAATAATGTAATATGAATGGGCGTAGCCCTTAAAAGACTTTGTGGCGTTTATATATGTGGTGCCATTTTTTATTTAATGCCAGGCTTACGCCCATTTAATTTATATCCTTTTTACAGTAGCTTTATCAAGAAGATTTATCACATCTTTTATTTTACAAAGAGTTGTTCCTTCATTCATAACTGAAGCAGAACTGCTGGCTACCGCCCACTTTAATGCCTCTTCTACCGACTCATCTCTTTTATAAACAAAGCCTGCAAGAAAAGAGTCCCCGGCTCCTACTGCGCTTTTTACTTTTACTTCTATTGTGTCTATTTTGTATGTTTCTTTATCTACATAAGCAATAGCACCATCTTTTCCAAGGGTTACAAGCACATCATTTATGCCGTATTTTTCACTTATTTCTTTTGCCGCAGAAGGTACTTCCTCCTTTTTTAAATCTCTTCCTAATAATCTTGATAGCTCAAACAGATTGGGCTTTATGCCAAAAGGATGTGCTTTTACAGCTTCTTTAAGATTATCCCCATCAGTATCAACATATACCCTAAGGCCTATATCATTACATAGTTTTACAATATCAAAATAAACTGATGATGGTAAACCTTCAGGCAAACTTCCGGAAGCTATAAGAGTATCTCCTCTTCTTGTTATTGCTTTTATCATGTCTATGATAAGGTCGTATTCTAAGCTTGTAAGGGGAGCACCGGGTAGGCTCATTCTATACTGGCCTTTTAAAGTTTGTATTATAATATTCATGCGTGTTTCTTTCTCTATTCTTATTGCTGAATACAGTACTCTTTCTTTCTCCAGAAGGAATTGTATCTGATTTCCATTATTGCCTCCTAAAGGGCATATAGCAATAGAGTTACCGCCAATTTCTTTTATAACTCTTGAGACATTGATTCCTTTTCCTGCTGCATAATCTTCAATTCTATATACTCTTATTGTATCTTCAGGTATAAGCTCATCGATATATAAATATCTGTCTAAACATGGGTTTAGTGTCAGTGTAAAAATCAAAATTATCTCCTCCTTACATATACTCTTTTTTCCATTATAAACTATTAAAAGACGAGTTACAAGGTATTATAGTTTGAGATACTATACGAAAGTATAGTGGATTTTATAGGAAGCGAGTGTTATAATTATAACGAATCTTTGGTTAATATTTTTAGCTCTTATATTTGGCTTGATGTATGAAAAGAAAAAAGCTAAATGAAGAGAAAAACGAAGTATAAGAAGGGAGAAAATTTTATGGGAGCAATAAATTTTTTAGGCAAAAATAACTGGTTATTTGCTGTTTTCACATTTATCATAAACATCATTTTTTATAAGGCATTGCCTGAGAATGTTGCTATTCAGTGGCATTTTGATGGTAGTATTTCAAATACTGTCTCTAAAATGACATTTGTTTTTATACTTCCTTTGATACAAATTTTATTTAGTGGATATGTAAGACTTAGAGAAAAAAGCATAGGGGAGACACTTTATACATATTTATACGCTATTTTTGTTAATCTGCTTATGCTAATTGTAGATGTAATAATTCTTATAATAAATTTAAAAGCCATTTGAAAGGGTAATTGTAATTTTAACTCTTTGAAAACATTTTATAGAAAAATAAGTAAAGGTGGATGATATTAAGATGTCAAAAAGAATAATAAAATATTTTTATAAATGCGGTTGGATGTTTCCAGTTATAACCTTTATTATAAATATTTTTGCATATAAGTATCTACCTGAAAGTATACCACTTCAAAGGGATGCTTTTGGGAATATAAATTATACTGCATCTAAGTTGGAATTTATATTTTTTATACCTATATTGCAGTCGTTTTCTTATATTGCAGTAAAATATCCCCAAGCAAAAGGGAAAAAGAAAATTTTTCATGGGACATATGATATTGCAGCAGGGGCTATACTTTTACTTTTTGACATTTTTCTATTGTATGTTTTTATACGAAAATAGTACCTTTTCTGATTATAAATAGTTAGAACTGTAAGAAGGTAATTTGATAGAAATATGTTAAACTTAAGTTAAATTTTGCTATAGCTTGGAAACAAAAGAAGGATTTTAAGGAATTTTGTAGAATTTATAGTATTGTGTAAAAAATTTCTTGTATAATAACTTTATTATCTCACACAGAGTATAAAATTTAAGGTTGCAGAAAATGAAAACGATGAGATAGGGGGTACTTTAAATGTTTTTTGTAATGGTACTTGTTGATGTAATTATAATATTTTCGTTCTTGTTTATAGCACTGAGAAAAGGTGATATACATATAAAAAACAGGATGTGGGTGTATTTGTTCATTTCTGGTTTTTTATTTCAAATAATATTTTTATTGAGGAAACACTGGGAAGTTTATCTTTTAAGTTTAAACACTTCATTGTGGTATGTACTTACAATTGTGCAGGCAGATAATGCTTTTTGGGAAGAATTAGCCAAATTATTAGCTGTTTTGGTTGTAGTATACTTTCTTGATAAGAATATGATGGTACAATTTAAAGATTTAAAATATTCTACAGCGATTTTTACATATACAGGGCTTGCTTATGGTATAGGCGAAGCGATGTCTTTGATGTTTTTGTTTTATCACCCTCAATATGGTCAAATTTTTGGAATGCAGTTTCCTGTAGGTTTAACTTTAGGATTTGGTTATGTTTTAGAAAGGTTTTTTGCTATTTTAGCACATGGAATTATGGGAGGGATAATAGGAATAGGCTTTAGTAGGTATGTTTTTAATAAGAAATTCATTAGTCTTTTAATATATTTTATTATTGCAATGTTTTATCATATGTTTATTGATGGTTTTGTTATTCTATGCCAATATTATCTACAATTTTATTCGCTTTTTAATTCAATGTCGTTTTTAGTGTTGAGTATTTTATTAGGCTATGTTTTGCTTTATTTTCTTTATAAAAATGCTATTAAAAGGGAAAGGAGAGTCTAAGTATGTTTAAAAGATTTTTAATGACAGTTATAATTTTTACATTGTTTATTCTTGCAGGGTGTTCACAGAATGCAAAGCAAATGGAGATTGACAGGATTCCATGGGGAGATTATCAGAGGCTTACTTATGATATTTTTGAAAATGACAAATTAATTGGCACAGCAGAATTTACAATTGAAAAGTCTCAAAGCACAAATACTTATGAGATGTCGTCTATCACAAAGATTGATTCAACACAACTGAATACTGGTACTACAGTTAAATCTGATACTTTAATGCCCGTAAGTTCTTATTATAGTGTAATGTCACCACAAGGGGATATAAAGATAGAGACTATCTACAAGGATAAGTGGAATATTAAAGCTGAAACTTCCAAAGGGGAGCAGAATCTAACTGTTAAACTTCCTAAATATTATTATGATAATGACTCCCTTCCTATGATTATGAGAGCATATCCCTTTCAAGTAGGAGCAGAGTTTACTATATATGATGCAATAGCTTCAACTGCTCAGGTAGTACCTATTACAAATAAAGTTGTGTCTAAAGAGAAAGTGACAGTTCCGTATGGAGAAGCAGAATGCTTTAAAGTTGAATTAAAGGCAGGAGCAGCTAAGCAGTATATATGGTATTCAGATGATGAAAATAGACTTATGTATCAATATGACAATGGAAAACTTGTGTATAAGCTTAAAAAGGTTGAAAATAACAAATAAAATGTCTTTGAACAGATTCTTTATAATGGTTTTAGAATCGGCATGTTTTTACTTTTTGCAAACTTTATATTTGAAAGGATGAGTTAAAGTGAGGTGAGATCTTGGTAGAAGATACAAAGTCTAATGAAATACTTTTTTCTTATAAAAAGTGCTTGAAAATAGGGCTTACAAAATCGTTAGATGCTCCATTAATATCTTTAGAAGAAGAGGAAATGAAAAGGAAATTACAAGAGAATAAAAAACTCATAAAAGTTTTTAGAAAATGTGTTAATAAGGTACGTACACAATTGAAAAATAGATATATAATGGATTATAAAATAAAAATGAATAAAAAATTAGTTGAGTATTATTCTGCTTGGTTCTTTTGCTGGGTGGATAGTAAGAAAAAAAGGGGGAATGCAAGATGTCTGAACCGCTTTTTACTGGTAAGTATTTTGCAGCTTATGCTGAAGAACTGGCAGAGAAAAAGTCTCTGTTAGGTTTTGTTCATCCTTCTTTTCGATTTCCTCATAAAGGTGAAATAGTAATAAGTAAGGAAGGGCTAATATTGACCAATTTAGAAGAAATAAAGTTTAATGAGCTTTCAAAAATAAGTCTCCATTATGATTCTCTTTATAATCGTTTTTGGGCTGGTGGAATAGTTGGTCAGTATCCACGTCTTGCCTTTTTATGTCGTGGAGAACCCTTAGTGCTTGAATTTACCAAGAATGGTACGAGGAAAAGATTATACCTTTTAATTAACTGGCGTTTCTTTACAGGGTTTACTGATAACCGACTTGTTTATGAGATAATGACTCAATTTTTGAATCCAGAGGTACTATGAAAGAAGTAGAATGCTACTGCAGTAGCAATTCCCCTGGGTGTCCTGACAAAAAGTACGGGAATAGGAGTTTTAACAACATCTTTGATGATGGTTTTGAAATCGGTATGTTTTTACTTTTTGCAAACTTTATGTTTGAGTGGATGGAGTTAAAGTGAAGTGAGATATTGGTAGAAGATACAAAGTCTAATGAAATACTTTTTTCTTATAAAAAGTGTCTGGAAATAGGGCTTACAAAATCGTTAGATGCTCCATTAATATCTTTAGAAGAAGAGGAAATGAAAAGGAAATTACAAGAGAATAAAAAACTCATAAAAGTTTTTAGAAAATGTGTTAATAAGGTACGTGCACAATTGAAAAATAGATATATTTTCTTGCTTGTAGATAGTGAAGGATACCTTTTAGATGTTTTATATAATAGGAAAATATACAAAAAGATATCTTGGTTTTATTCTTGAATCATTTAAAGTTTCAATGGCTTATGGTTGGGTGATAATCTTGTATTTTGGAACATATTTTTTAATTTGGAGATAGAATTATTTAAAAGTGATAATAATTTATTGTGGAGGTACGCGATGAAAATAATTGAAGTAAAAAAACTTAAAAAATCAATAAATGGGAATCCTGTTTTAAAAGATGTAAACCTGACGGTTTTTAAAGGAGAGATTTATGGTTTTTTAGGGAAGAATGGTGCAGGGAAAACAACGACGTTACGTATAATACTCGGTTTACTCAAAAGAGATGGTGGAGAAATAAAAATATTTGAAGAAAATTTGACCAGAGGACATTTCAAAAAAATAGGAGTTATGTTTGAGTATGAGACTTTAAACCCGGAGTGGACAGTATTGGATAACCTGAAACAAACATGTTATATATATGGAATTGAGGAAAGGGAAATATATAAATATCTTGATATAATGGAATTTTCCAGAAGTGATTTATATAAAAAAGTGAAACAACTTTCTAAAGGGATGAAAAGGAAAATTTCTTTAATTAATGCTATCTTGCCGGAGCCAGAATTATTAATTCTTGATGAGCCTACATCCGGTTTAGATCCAGAAATGCAGCTTACCATAAGAGAGATTCTATTAGAGTTTAAATCGCAAGGAAAAACCATACTTTTTAGTTCTCACAATTTAAATGAAGTACAAAAAATAAGCGACAGAATAGGATTAATAAAAGAAGGAGAAACATTGATAGAAATTCAAATTAAAAAAGAGCTGTATTTAGTAGAGGGTAATTATCCTGAACTTTTGGATAATAAAGTAAAAGACAAGAATCTTTATGTAGTTGATGAAAAAGTAATTAAAGAGTTTAATATCCAAAAGTATCAAGCTATCAAAGATATTGAAGAATTATATATAAAGATTATGGGGATGGAGGCGTAAAAATGCTAAAACTTATAAGATTAGAATTTGTTAATTTTTTAAAAGTGTCAATATTCCCTTTTATCCTTTTAAATTTGGTTGTAGCAATTGTTGTAAAAAATATGAAAAATGTTTTTGATTTATTTAGTTCTTCTTCTGATATTTGCACTTTTTATACTTTATTTCTTATGATTATAATTTCGTATGCAGCTGCTTTTATGACGACTATAAATTTTGAAAAAGAAAAATTAAGTAATCTCTATCATAGATATTTTGTTTTGCCTCTACCACCAGGGGTAATTTTTGCAATTAAACTCTTTCCTCCTATTATCTTTAGTATGTGTGTAGTATTAATTTGGGGAATAGTTATGTTTTTAATGTTTCATCCTGTTACATTAATTACTTTTATTATGGCGTTATGTAACGCTTTGATTTTTGTGGTTGGAACTATTTTATTAATCTTCTATTTTGATCTTACTTTAAAGAATGTTTCGGTTGTATATGGAATTAAATTCATTTTAATATTTGTGCTTTCATACCTCCCCAATTTTATAATTTCCCAGAATGTTTCTATAAAAGTTGTAAATTATAGTATTATTATTTTCACCTTTTTACTCTTTATTACAGGTATTATTCTTATTAATAATGTTGATTCTGAAAAAGTAATACTATCATGATTATATGGATAATATTGATGCGAGGCAAAATGAAGATTATTTTACTCTTTTTAGAATAATGCATGCAAAATATATAGTGATGAAAAGGGAAAGATAGTAAGATATGTATATATCAGAAAATTGCGGATGAAGTATTGATGATAATAAAACTGCTGGCTGAGAAAATAGCAACTGAGTATGAAAAGATAGTAAAAGAAAAAGAGATAAATGAGATAAAAATACTGGCATTAGAAGTAAAGGGATACAGAGAGTTAAACATAGCAGAAGCTCTGGGAATAGAGGTTGTGACTGTGAGATATCACAAGATAAAAATAGTAGAAAAACTTGGATTAGAAAATATCAAAGAGGCAGTAATAAAGGCAATTAAGTTAGTGCTGGTAAATTTTGATTAAAATTTGAGACTATACTTTAGTATAGTTTTTTTGCATATTTATGTAAATATTAACTGGAAATGTAATGAAAAATATACTAAAATATAGTAGATATAGTGTAAATTTAGATATTATAATGGTAGTAGAAAAATTTAATATAAAAGAAAGGGGTATTTTTATGGAAGATATAAATGTTAAGAGGAGAGATAATAAAGTGATGGAATATAAAGATAATAGAACCATAAAAGGGACGTTAAGAACGATTTATTTTCTCATCGCCGAAGCAGGACTAGCGTGTTTTTTACTATTAGGGTTTAATACATTGAAGATGGAATATAATTTTGTATATGGTGTACTGCTTGCAATTTTATCTTTTCCTGTTTTTGCAGGTTTTGTCTATTATCCTCTTAGGAAATATGCCAGTGAGAATTTGGGGTTTATTAATGCTTTTGTTGACGGATTTATTTCTGATTTAATATTGATTTTCTCTTTGCTTTTCTTTATATTGATATTTAAAATTCCAATATTAAAATTGAGTTAAAAATATATAGGAGGCAGTATCCATGTCTAAAAAAATTATAAAAATTGTATTAGCAGTAATAATGGTCATAGGAGCTGCTTTTTTTTCTAAGCTATATGCTATTTTACAGTCCATTATATTCATACTCAGAGGTACACAATAAAGACAGAGAAAAGATTGATGAAAATAATATTTTAGATATGGTAAAATATGACACGGTATTAAAGAGAATACTGTCTTTCTTATTGTGAAAAATATTAGTAATTTGATGTAATTTTAACATAAGGTCATAATTATGCATGTTAGGAGGAATTTGTATGAAAAAATTATTTTGGTTGTTAGGCTTTCTTGGTTTTCTTGGTTTTTTAGGATTTTTTAAATCTTATATGTATTTTACATTTTTTGTTTTTTTCTCCAACTTTTTTACTAGTCGATATATTAACATTCCACAAGATAAACAACTTCAAAACAAAATGGCAGAAGCGCATACAGTAAGTTTTGTTGTGACTAGTTTTTTCTTATCATTCATGCTAATAATGCTTATATTCAACGTAAGTTATGAAATTTTTAAAGCTATGTTTTGCATTATTTTTGCTTTAGTTTTTATTATAGATTCGTACTTACTTTATAGATACACAGGAAGTAAACAAAAATAAAACTCAGACTTCTGTTTTATTAGCCTATAACAGAATTTTCAATTGGTACATAATTAACCTATGGGAGATGAAAAGAAATTACTCCACTACCTTTTGCAATATTTTTATGATTTGGATTACGCTTTAACTGTTAGAAATATAAAAAGGTAATAAGGTATAATTATGTTAAGCTTATATTGAATTTTACTGTTAATTGGAAATAGAAGAAGGATTTTGGGGAATTTTGTAGAATTTATAGTATTGTGTTTCATTGGTTATTTTTTATTGTAATTTGAGAGATTATAATTTGCATTTAAAATTTTTTCAAATGAAGGTCAAATATGATAAAAATTGAAGGTGAGGGGTAATTTTGGTAGAAATTGTTGGACTTACTAAAGTGTTTAAAAACATTAAAGCAGTAGACAATTTAAGTTTTAAGGCAAAAGAAGGAGAAATATATGGCCTTTTGGGTGAAAATGGTGCAGGCAAAACCACAACTTTAAGAATGCTTGCTACAATGCTTAAGCCTACGAATGGGACAGCCATTATAAATGGGAAAGACTTAATAAAAGAACCAGAAGAGATAAGAAAAGAAGTTGGGATACTTTTTGGAGGAGAAAGCGGTTTATATGACAGGCTTACTGCAAGGGAAAATATACTTTATTTTGCAGAGCTTCATGATATGGATAAAAAGGAGGCAAATAAAAAAATTGATATATTAGCCCGTAAATTTGATATGACTGAATTTATTGATAGACCAGCAGGCAAGCTTTCAATATAGCAGCACTAATGTTTAAACAGGAATGGGCATTATTTAGGGTGTGAAAATGGTTGGGGAAGATATAGTTTCTCCTAATATTTTAAGTATTCGTTAAGATGATGTTATTATAAATTGTTTGCCACGGATAACATTAATAACTTTTAAAATTTTTATTAAGAAAGGATGGCGAATAGGTTGTTTACAGGAGAAAAGGTAAAACTTAGGGCTTATAGAAAAGAGGATGTGGAACTGGCTTTGAAATTTATAAATGATCCGGAAGTAAAAAGATATTTGACTCCTTGAGTTTTTGATGAAATTAATCTACTGTAAAGTGATTAAGCTATAGAAGTTTTATACCGTAAAGATATAGACGGTCAAAATAAGTCCTTAGAATTTATAAAGTTAAGGGTGGTAAAATGAGTAAAACAGCAAAGATTATTTTATGGGCTTTGTTAATTTGTTTTTCTGCTATTTTAATTAAAAGTTGGTATGATTACAGAGTAAAAACTATTGATGAAGCGCTTGGGTTTAATCTTGATAGTGTTTACAAAGTAGAAATATTAAAGGACGGACAATTTAACGCAACAGAAAATGAAGAAAAAATTAAGGAACTAACTGGATGGCTAAGAGAATATAAATATAGGATGAATAGTCATTTAAAGGGGAGAGTGGATTTTTCATATTATGCAATCAATTTTTATTCCCATGATAAAAGTGGATTTGTAGCCTTTGATGAAAAAGATAAGGAAAATATAATCATAATAAATGGATATACCTATGAAATCATTAATGGGCCGATTGAGTATAATCATTTGGAGTCTATTTGGCAATCTGTTAAATAGAGTTTATAAAAAGCTCAATAAATTGAATATATCCTATTTGTAGGAGGAATTAGATGGTGAAAAAGAAAATGGTCTTTTGGAGCTTATTTATCATTTTGGTTTTTTCTATAATTTTCTTTGTAGAGCATTCATTTTTTTTAAAACAAAGTAGAGAAGAGGTAATGTTAATACCAGACTATTCAGGGAAAGTAAAGCTTAGGGGAGGATATTTAGAGCTTTCTTATGATTTTTCCCAAGTAAAAATATTAAAAAAAGATGATAAAATTGAAATTATTGACAAACTGACAGGAGAATTACTGGATGTATATGGTGAAGAAGTAAAGCCTTTAAGTGAGGGGAAATATCAATATACAATATATCGTGAGAAAAAGGACAATTTTGGTATTCTTAGACTGTATACAGTTTTTGAGGTTTTTGAGAAAGAAGGTAAAAAAGAGATTGTAAAAATATTAGATAAATATTGGGATATAGTGTCAAAAAGCGATTGGTATATAGAGAATCAGTATTCAGTTTCTATAATTACACCAGAAGATTTCTCTGGTAATAGAATAGAAACAATGGGGACAGTCACTATTGCCAGAAATAAAGGTTACAGAATAATGGGTTTAACTTTTTTTAAAAATGATAGGGAAATTATAAGGCAAATATTTGACTTGGGGTATGTGTACAGTTTGGATTAATCAGACATCGGGGACGGTTCCTTTTGTCTCTCAGACCACAACTACAATAGAAGCCATCCATTTTTATACAATACTAATAAAGCTCCTGATTTGAATTATTATGCACAAAGTAAGAATTTTAAAATTTATACTCTAATTGAGGTAATCGGTTTACCTGGTTGCCAAATATAAATCAAATTGATGTGAGAGATAGGGAAAAAATTTTGGAAGCCATTAAAAAGCCTATAAAACTCATAATTAAGTCGAGGGATGGAGAAGAATATCTGCTTTTAGAAAATGCTGAGGTGAAGATATATTAAGACTACAATGATACAATTTTTAATTTTTTATAGTATAATGAAGGTAAAGAGCGGATACTTGTTCGAATTGTTTAGAATCTATAAAGGAATTTTTTGAAGCTAAATTATATTTTATATAGCAGTTCAACTTACTGAACAAGTACTTTTTAAAGAGAGAATGGAAATATGCTTGTTTAATAAATAAATAATATAAGTTCAAATAGAAAAGACGACCCCTTTTGTTTGACAGAAACAAAAAGAATCACAACAATGGCTTATAGATATAGAGGCATGGGGTGAATGAATTGATTAGGTGTTTATCATATTCACAAGGGGAAATTGCCAGTTTTTCCCCTGACACTATTACAGAAAAAATTAACAATAGAAATCTTTTGTGGGTAGATTTAGAAAACCCAACTGATTCTGAAATTAAAATATTAAGCGATGTTTTTAAGTTTCATCCTCTTACTATAGAAGATTGTCTTCATAGGAAGCAGCGATCTAAAATAGAAGATTACAAGGACTACTATTTTATAGTAATGAATGTTTTTAAAGGAAGAAAACTGGAAGAGGAATTTAGAATTTCAGAAATTTTTGTCTTTGTTTCTCAAACTTATATTGTTACAGTTCATTGGGGTAATATGGAAGTTGTGAATACTGTTTATGAGAAAGCAAAGAGCGCCGCGAATATTTTTGAGCGAGGAATCGATTTTTTGCTTTATAATCTTTTAGATGAGATTATAGACGATTATTTTCCTATTGTAGATGAAGTAGGAAATAAAATTGATGAGATTGAAGCAGAAATTTTTGAAGAAGAGGGTAAAGAAATTCAAAGCAAGATATTTTTTCTAAAAAAGAACATGTTGAAATTGCGGAAAATCATAACAGCCCAAAGAGAGGTTTTAAATACGTTTTTAAGACATGACTTTGCCATAATAAAAGAAGAAAATAAATTGTACTTTATGGACGTTTATGACCATATAATGAGATTGTTTGACTTTATTGATACTTACCATGACCTTCTCACTGGTACTTTAGATCTTTATATGTCTTACATATCAAATAGAATGAATGAAGTTATGAAGATTCTTACAATTATAGCTACAATAATTATGCCTCTAACCCTTATTGCTGGTATCTATGGGATGAACTTTAAAAATATGCCCGAACTTAATACAGAATATGGTTATTTTGCTACTCTAGCGGTTATGGGAATTATAGCTTTTGCAGAAATTTTGTATTTTAAAAGAAGGGGATGGTGGTAATAAAAGCCTAAATATTATGGGCTTTTATTTTTTTTATGTTTTAAAATTTCAAATTTTTCTGTAACCAATTTGTAACCAAAAATTAAGAATTTATTAATAAATTTTAACATTTAAAGAGGTATAATGGAAGAAAAGGTAGAGGTAAGGAGGGCAAAGGGGTGAAAGAAAAAGCTCTTCAAAAATTGAAAGAATTCATAAAAGAAGTTTAAAATTATGGAGGAACGTGGAGGACTTTTTAAAATTGTTTTGAAAGCAAAACAGGGAGATAAAGAAGCTATAGAGGAAATAATAAGGTGCTTTGAACCCTTAATAATGAGTAGTGTAAAAGGTGTAGATGAAGAAATAAAAGAAGATTTAAGGCATGATTTAATCGAGATTATAATAAGAGCAGTAAAGAATTTTGAGATAAAGTGAAAAATAAATTTTGAATTATGGAATATTTTTTAGAAATTTTAGCTTTTATATAGATAGAGGGGAAAATAAAAAAGTGGGAGGTGAAAATGTTTATAAAACGTTCCCCGGAAATAAAAGATGAGGAGAGGATATTTATGAAGAGAATTTTGATTATCCTTGTTTTAGTAACTTATATTTTGTCTGCCGTTATAACAATTTCTTATGCAAACACGAGTGTATCATCTAAAGACATCGACCAAGCAGTAATAGAACAATTAATTAAAAAATATTTAGTACTTAAATATGAAAGTTTAAAGGATCAAAATTTTCATGATTTTGCTAAACTATTCAGCTTTAAAGAAACATCTGTGGGTGAATTAACTAATGAATGTTATCAGTATGAAAGAGATAGATTAAATTATTTTATAGAATCTATGAAGATAACGAACGATAAGTTATTGGAATATAACATTTCAATTAAATTCAATAAAATAGATATAGTAAATAGCAACAAAGCCGAAGTGGAAGCTATAGTTCGTGTGGATTGCTTGTACAATTATACAAATGGAGTAACAAATACAATCCAAAATGTATACAAATTTACTTTAATAAAAAATAATAAAACATGGCTGATAGAAAAAGATATTTATGATGATGAATTCAAACAATTATACGGATATAAAACGGACTTTTGGAAGAAAATTAAAAATATGAAAACTGATTTGTTGGAGTTCAATAAAAAACAAAGTGAACTTTCAATAAAATTGAAAGAATCAAATTTACAATTGTTTAAAGAGATAGAAGAGGATTATAAACAAAATATTAGTAAAGATTTTACTATAAGTCCCCATTCGATACCAGGTGATACCTATATTTCTTATAACCGTGGTAAAGCAGCAGAGTATGCAGTTACATATACAGATAATACAGGTACTAACTCGACAGCTAATTACAATAAATTTTTTAAATCATTCGCAGATAATGACTGTCAAAATTTTGTTTCACAATGCATTTGGTATGGATTTGGAGGAGTAAACGAGCCTTTAAGTATAAATTCTCACGATATCCCGATGATGATTGATTGGTGGTGTGATTCTTCTGGAGCTTCTAATTATAGTGGGAAATGGAATTGGACATATGTACCAGATTTCTATGACTATGTGACCCAAAATTATTCCGCTAACGGTTATGGTGTAAGAGGTTTAGTGTATGATATAAAATATATTCAACCTGGAGATGTGGTTTATACACCTTCGCATGTTTTAATTGTCTCAAGTATTAACGATATTAATGGAAATGGTTATACAGATTGGAATGAAATATATGTTAGTGCACATACAAAAAACAGGTTAAACGTTAATATTACACAATTATATGGTTCAGTCCCACCTAGTAATCTGAAATTTATTAAAATAATAAATTTCAAATATAATGCAAATTAATTTCATAATAATTTTTTAGATGGTTAACATTAATGTTTTGAAAGTAAATAATAAAAGGTTACGAAGGTCACTAAAAAATCTTTGACGCATTTAATAGTATTCTTTAAACCTTAATATATACACTCTAACACAGTTAACAGCTTCAACAAGATAGTATTGCAGTCACTGATTACCGCACTTAATCAAAGGAATATCTTGTGAGTATTAAAAAATTACCAAACTGATATTTATTCTAGATGAGAACGGTATACTTGGCAAGAGCAGCTTCATTATTAAACCTTTTGATATCACTGATTTTGACGATAATATCAGCAGCAAGGACATCCCCCATGACCATTATAAAAAAAGTTTAACGATAAAAAATTGATCATATAGGATAAAGTATTAAAGGGAGCAAGTTCAAGAGAAGAATCCAGAAGGGTATACAAATGATGGGCATAGTGTGAAGTAGCTTCCACTTTTAAGTTTGTCAGAGACAAAAGATCAGTTAAATAAAAGCAAAAAATTAATCTTTATTTAAAAATGCAAAGATATTGAATTTTTCTTAAAATAATGTTTTTTAAAATTGATTCGGTTAAATTACAAAGTATTAGAAAAGGAGCGTTGTGAAGTTGAAAAAGAAATTATTATTTGTAGTTTTTCTTATATTTACCATTCTTCAAAGCACATCCTGTAGCAATAAATATGTATGTTCAAGTTACGATAAACAATCCCTCTTCTCACAAGAAGAAATAGTAAAATTGTATTATTACTCAATTGAAAGGAAAAATGTAAATGAATGTAAAAAAATGTGGGAAGGTAATAATTTTTATACGACAGGGACAGATATTGAATTGCGAGATTTGTTTCAGGGAATTGAAAATTTCAAGCTTCAGGTTATTGATATAAAACCTTTAAGTGTAAAATATAGATATATATCACAAGATGAGAAGGAAAAGTTGACAAAAAAATATGATTGTGCTGTGCTAACAGCGAAATATAGGTTTACTTTTAATGGGGATTATTTTTTGTATTTAAATAATGGGGTAAACACTGACGACATTTTTTTAGTAAAAGAAAAAAACAATGATAAAGCCTCATGGCGCATATGGAAAGTATACCATAAAAAAATTGGCGATTCTATAACCCCTGTTATACAATATTATAAAGCTATTGCTGATAGAAAGGTTGATAAGCTTAGCAGATTTTGGGATTCAAATAGTCCACATTATAAAGATTTGCTGAAAGAAGATATTTATATAGTAACTAATTTAAAATCCTTTGAGAGCAATAAAGATGTTTTCTCTATATATGGTAGTGATGATAGATTTATCGAAGTGTATCCTTATTATTATCCTTTCAAATTAGATGTTGATACATCGATATATGAAGGAATGGCTTTTATAGTATATTACAAATTAGCTTTTGATAAAGATGATGCTTATGAGGAACGGGATGGTGAAAATTGTGATTTTGTTTACCTTGTTAAAGAGAAAAATAAACCCGATTGGAAAATATGGAATATAGACCACAGGGGGAAAAATAAGCAGGCAAAGGCACAGTTAGAGGAATTTTATAGATTAATTAACGAAGGTAAAGTTGATGAAATAAAAAAATTAATATATCACAGTGAAAATTATAAAGATATGGTCGAGGAGATAGCAAATATAAAGAGTGTACAAATTAAAACAATTGAAGAATATAACAGGCCTCCTGGCGGAGATTTCTATAAGGAAGGATATACTTTTTACCGCTTTCATGTATCAGGAGAGGTATTTTGGAAAGAACACAAAGAATTTTATCAGAAAGATGGTATATATGATAAATTTGTAGATATGGTAAAAAGTAACAATGATGATAAGTGGTATATTTACTCTATAACCTCTGGTCCATAAAATCAAAATATAGGTTTCTTTAAACTGTATTTGATAAAAATTTTTAACCTAAAGAGACATTTTTTAGTACTTAAAAAGGTATAATGTAGAAAAACGGAGAGTTAATAAATCAGACGTCGGGGACGGTTCCTTTCATCTGAACAATTCAAATTCAGACAAAAGGAACCATCCCCTTTGTTTGTTAACAATTTGTAACCAAAATTTAAGAATTTATTAATAAATTTTAACATTTAAAGAGGTATAATGGAAGAAAGGAGGAGGTAAGGAGGGCAAAAGGATGAAAGAAAATGAGGTGGAATTTATTTTTATTGGGTATTTAGCTAGATATATCAAGTTTGAATCTATAAAGCTTAAAAAGAAATATCAAGAAGTAAAATATAGAGAGCTTTTAATATTAGATGCACCAAGAAATAATGTAAGCAGTGAGAGCAAAGACGAGGTAGTTGATAACATCACATACAGTTATATCTCATTTGAGGATGAGGTAATAGATAAATGTATGCTTTTAAAATATAAAGAATTACTTGAACCAGAAGAATTTGAGGTATTAATGCTAAATGTTGTAGAAGGTATATCTCAAGAAGAAATTGCATCAATGCTCAGTAAAACGCAGTCTTGTATAAGCAAAATAAAGAAAAAAGCTCTTCAAAAATTGAAAGAATTCATAAAGGAAGTTTGAAACTATGGAAGAGCGTGGAAGGCTTTTTGAAATTATTCTGAAAGCAAAACAGGGAGATAAAGAAGCTATAGAGGGAATAATAAGGCGCTTTGAGCCCTTAATAATGGGTAGTATAAAAGATGTAGATGAAGAAATAAAAGAAGAGATAAGGCGGGATTTAATCGAGATTATAATAAGAGCAGTAAGAAATTTTGAGATAAAGTGAAAAATAAATTTTGAATTATGGAATATTTTTTAGGAATTTTGGCTTTTATATAGATAGAGGGAGGAAATAAAAAAGTGGGAGGTGAAAATGTTTATAAATTTATGGTATTACACAATATAAAAGAGAGGAGAAGGAATATGAAAGTATTTGGGAATGCTTAAAGAGGTTAATCTAAATAATTTTAAATATGAATCTAATGATAAAATGAAAAGCGCTCTTTTTGAAGCAAATAAAAATAGCCTAAAAAAAGATCAATTGTCAAGAGCTTCTAAAGAATTGGAGTTTAGATTTAATGATCTAAGTCAGTATATAAATAAAGCTGATGACAATAATTTTTTCCTTACAGTTACTGCTGAGGTAAAAAACAACCAGATTATTCAAGATTCAATAAACATAATGGCAGAGAATATTGATACTATGGTTCCAATACAGGATCTGCTTCCTAAATCGTCAGAAAAAATAGAGGAAGAGGGCATACATGATATGCAACAGATTTTAAATTCACAGGGAGAGGAATATTCACCTGCACTTTATGCTTCATATGACAGGATTGCTGCAAGAGACTATGCCAATAAATGGTCTATAAATGCTACATCATGCTATGATCATGGAACGTCCTGCGGCATACTGCAAGCTAGAAATACATGGAACAATGATGTGTATCCATATTATTCTGAGTTATGTCATAATGATTGTGCTGATTTTGTATCACAGGCTTTACATGCAGGTGGCATTCCGATGGATAGTACTGTGGCGGATAGTACTTGGCATAGAGGTACTGCCGCACAGACGACATTAGCATGGGTAAATACAGATGCACTAAAAAGATATATGGTTGGTAAGGGATACTGGAAAGCATCAAATTATACATCTGCATCGGCTGGAGGAGTTCTTTACACATCTACTTCTCATGTTGTTATGATTGTTAAAAATGATACAATAATAAGACAATTTAGTGGGCATACAAATGATAGGAATCAAGTAAATTACTCAAATATATCAGGCTATTAATATTATGTTCTGTGGAATTAAGGTTAATGAGTGTTAATTTATTATAAAGAAGAAGCAACATAAGTTTCTTCTTTATAATAAATTTTTAAAGAAGGGGGTTTTGGCCTTTATGAAAAAGTTTTTCTTAATGGTCTTTGCACTTATATTTATTGCTACAGGTTGTTATATTATAGACAATACAAAAGTTACAGAAAATAAAAGCCCTAAGAGCGGTGTTGAAAAGATAAAAATACCTTTTTTTGTATATACAAATGAGTCAGACAATAAATATGCAGCAAGATTATGTTATTGGGATTTAAATAATGCTAAAGTAAATTTAACTGAAGAGACGGTCTATGTTTCTGAAGATAGGATTTTTCTCACCCCGGTATTTTGGGATGGAGATAATAGGATAGTATTAAGGAAAACTTCTTATCCAACACATGAATATAAAGATAAAGCAGAGATTGTTAAAAGCAATGATATGAATACGGTATACGGCAAAGACATTATAGCTAAAAGAAATTTGGATAACAATCCTGAACCAATCAAAAAAGTTAAAAGCTATACATTATATTTGCACAATAACAGCGATGTAGCGGAAAATGATGTATCATTTCTATATAAAACAAAAGATGACAAAGGCAATGACATAACAGTAGGTGAATATAACTATCCTTGCTTTATAGATTATGACAGAAAAACAGGCGATATAACATTTATCTTTAGTTATCCCTTTGATACACATACAAATATATATATTGCCAAGTGCAATGTAGATAACATCAACAAGATAAGCTGGGAAGAGGTAAAACTTCCTGAAGGTGGTGTTGTTTATACACCTAGTCCTTATAATACAATGCTTATAGGTTCTAAATACTATATTCAATGTTTCAAAACTTTATGTGAAGTCGATCTTAAGGGAAAAAATGTAACTTTACTTGATAACGTTGTGAAAGAATGTAGAAGTATCGTTAAAGAAGGAAACTTTAATCCAGACTATTCCAAAGATATAAAGCCTGTTGGAAAATATAAAGATGTGTTGATTTTAAGCCTTCCTATAAGTACGGATACAAATGTAGATCCTTTAATATGTGCGCTTAAAAATAATAAGCTATTAGGTGCAATACATCCTAAGAGCAATGGTATGTGGGACGTAATTGGTCCTGATAAAAAAGTTGCATGTTCGATTGATGTAAAAGATAAAAAACTGCACAAAGAATTTAATGCGGATTTGATGTATTTTCCGAATTTAGAAACAATAGAATAATATAATAGCATAATCTATGTACAGTTTATTAAAATTAGAAAACAGTTCACTTAATCCGAAAAAGCATATAAAGTGAACTGTTTTTTACATTTTTAATTGTTAACAATTTGTAACCAAAATTTAAGAATTTCTTAATAAATTTTAACATTTAAAGAGGTATAATGGGAAAAAAGGGAGAGGTAAGGAGGGCAAATTTAGAAAAATGAGAGAAAATAATGGTGGTAAAAATTTTAAACGTGCGTTATTTTGGGGCTTAATAGTTCTTTTTGTTGTATTAGCATTGATAGGATATGATTATTATAACTACAATAGAAGTCATCTATTTTTATACAATACTAATAAAGCTCCTGATTTGAATTATTCTACGCAGAGTAATAATTTTAAAATTTATACTCTAATTGAGGTGGGAAAGAAATACCAATTTTCTGGCAATGAAACTTCTGAATGGGCTAAAAATGCAAAAGAAGCTCAAGAGTCCAATAAATATACTTCTTTACAGTATAAAATAATAATAGAAAATATTAGCAGTAAAGTTATAAAAGACTTTAAAGCACAAGCATTTGTTGACGAAGGATTGGAGCCATATATAATGTCTGGGATATTATATTTTGGTACTCTAAAGAATCAAAAGATAGATTTAAATGTGAAGAATAATGAGAAGATGGATTATATGACAGAAATTGATCGGCTTACCTGGTTGCCAAATATAAATCAAATTGATGTGAAAGATAGGGAAAAAATCTTGGAAGCCATTAGAAAGCCTATAAAACTCATAATTAAGTGGAGGGATGGAGAAGAATATTTGCTTTTAGAAAATGCTGAAGTGAAGATATATTGAGTGTCAATAGCGGATTAAAATTGACCTACTTTTAAAAGTTTTAAATTGACTCACCCTGTGTTTTTTAATTTAAACATTCCCATTTGAACAGCTGTAATAAAAAACATACCTAAAAAGTGCCATTTATATCAACCCCTGTAACCTTAGTATGTTTTGAAGTACATCAGAATAGCTGGACAAAATTAAGAAAAATTGAATATGAGTTAGAGGAACTTTTAAAAAATTACTTAAAAACTCGAACGACCAAAAATTAGGCGAAGTTTTTAGTTGATAAAGAGAATTGTTTTTGCTTGAGTCTTGGATTGATTTAATATATTATGGTAATAGATTGTGTTTTTCTTCTATTATTAGAAAAGTTTAATTAGATATTGGAGGGATCGCATTGAAAAAAGTATTTGTAAACAGAAACGGGCAAATTCGCTCCGGGTGGAAAATTGCTATTTTATTAGCAGGAACTTTTGTCATCACATTATTACTTTCGTTTTTGGCTTTTTTTATAATTGGTTTAATAGGCGGTTATTTAAAATATGCGGTACAAAAATTTTATCTTTTATTGATGGTAGGAGAAGAGAGGTTTTATCTTTTTAATACTATAAGTTTTTTGGCTACATTGATTATGATAATTTTAATGCTAAAATTTATAGACAAGAAGAAATTTAGAGATATAGGTTTTATTTCTATAAAGTATGGTTATAAGAACTTAATATTAGGCTTTTTAATTGGAGCTTTTTCTATCGCAATAATTGTCTTGATACTTTATGTTACAGGTAGTGTAATAATTGAGAAAAACAGCAATATAAGTGCTTACTACCTAGTGGGAGGGATATATGCTTTTATTCTTGTAGGTTTGCAAGAAGAGCTAATGAGCAGAGGATACTTTATAAATGCACTTAATCAAATGGGGAAGCCCTGGCTTTCTGTTTTGGTTTCTTCTATTATTTTTTCGCTTATGCATATTCTAAATCCTAATATAGTTTTTCTTGGGCTTTTAAATATATTTCTTATAGGCGTTTTGTTTTCCTATATGTATTTAAAAACAGGTGATTTATGGATGCCAATCGGATATCACATATCATGGAATTATTTTCAAGGTTACATATTTGGATTTAATGTGAGTGGTAATGCTATAAGAGGGATTTACAATGCTTTTCCAAAAAATAATTTATTCTCTGGTGGGGAATTTGGACTGGAAGGTGGAATAATTGCTACTCTTGTTATTTTAATTACTTTTTTAATACTGTATTATTATTTTGAAAGATACAGAAAAGTTCAAGAAGTAGAATTGGGGTAAAAGAAGTGATTGCTGTGAATATTGACGAGAAAGTTTTGGGCATAGATGGCGCTAGAGAAGGATGGTCAGTGGCTACTTGTAAAGATGGCAAGGCTTTTGCGCAATTTTTTAGAAGAATTGAGGATGTTTGGCGTTTTTATCATGATAAATTGGAACTTGTTCTTATTGATATTCCTATCGGTCTTCCTCATTCCCAAAAAAGGTATAGAAGTTGTGATGAAGAAGCGAGGAAATTTCTGGGTTATCCTCGCTCTTCTAGTGTATTTTCTCCTCCTTGTAGAGAAGTTTTTGAAGTTGAAGATTATAAAAAAGCTTTGACGATAAATAAAAATATTTTAGGTAGAGGGCTTTTGAAATAAGCCTGGAATATTGTGCCTAAAATAAAAGAAGTAGATGAATTTCTGAGCAAGAATCCCGAAGCAGTTAAATTTCTGAGAGAATCCCACCCAGAAGTGGCTTTTAAAGGTTTAAAAGGAGATATTGCAAGATTTAGCAAAAGAGATAAGGAAGGGTATGAAGAAAGAATGAGTTTTTTAAGAAGACTTTTTAAAAATTTTGGCTGTGAAATACTTGAGGATAAAGTTAAAGGTTTAAGAAAAGACGATATAGTAGATGCTTTAATTTTGCTTGCGACAGGAATTTTGGCTATTAAGGGAGAAGGTAATATATGTACTTTCCCTACAAATTTTAGTGAAAAAGACCTTTTAGGGTTGCCGATGGAAATTTTCTTTGTAAAACTAAGAAGGTTAAATGATGTTTTTATAGAATAAATATTTATAAAGAAGTTTAAAGAGGGGGAGGAAAATGGCAGGGAATTTTGATGGGTTTTTTATAACAGGGGAAGATGGGGAAGATATATATATTAATTTGTGGGAACCAGAAATTAGTCCTATAGGTATTATTCAAATTTTTCATGGAATGGCTGAACACGGGGGAAGATACCAAAATTTTGCCCGATATATGAATGAAAAAGGATTTGTAGTATGTGCCGATGACCATAG
Source organism: Thermoanaerobacter uzonensis DSM 18761 (assembly GCF_900129115.1). Classification (NCBI taxonomy): domain Bacteria; kingdom Bacillati; phylum Bacillota; class Clostridia; order Thermoanaerobacterales; family Thermoanaerobacteraceae; genus Thermoanaerobacter; species Thermoanaerobacter uzonensis. The sequence goes on from NZ_FQUR01000007.1 coordinate 23,658, forward strand.
AGGCCACGGGAAAACGGCAGGAAGCCTTGATAATGTGGGTTACATAGGAAAAGACGGCTTTAATAAGATAGTAGAGGATGAATACCTGATAATGAGGTTTTTAAAAGAAAAATACGGGAGTCTTCCCATCATTATATTTGGCCATAGTTTTGGATCTTTTGTGGCTCAGGAGTTTATGATAAGGTATGGCAAAGAAGTTAATGGCGTCATATTGAGCGGTTCTTCTGCAGTTAAGGAATTGCCTCTTAGATTTGGTTATGCTTTGGCTTTTATTGAAAAAACACTTTTTGGTGAGAAAAAGAGGAGCAAGGTTTTAGATAAATTGACGTTTGGAAGTTACAATAAAAAAATAAAAGGAGATAAATTAAGCAAATTTGAGTGGCTTTCAACAGATAAGGAAGAGGTTAAAAAATATGAAGAAGACCCTTATTGTGGCGAAATTTTTACGGCAGGATTTTTCTACTATTTTTTTAAAGGGCTTTTGAATATATTTAAGCCTCAAAGGTTTATAAAAATACCGAAAGATTTACCTTTGTTTATTATTTCAGGAGAAGAAGACCCTGTCGGTGAATACGGTAAATTGGTAAGGAGGTTGTATGAGCTTTATAAGAGCATGGGATTAAAACAGGTTGATATTAAGCTTTATCCAGGGAAAAGGCATGAACTTCTCAATGAAGTTGGGAAAGAGGAGGTCTATAAAGATATTCTCACATGGATTGAAAAGAAAGTGTTAAATTATTCTTAGTAACACCATGTAAATTGGCATTATGATAATGCTTAATATTGTGGTATATGTAATCATACTTGTAGCAAATTCATAATCTGCTCCATATATTCTTGCTATTATTGAAGAATTTACAAGTACAGGCATTGCTGACATTATGACAAATATACCTTGTAGCAATGCTGCTATAAAAAAAGTATTTCAAATTGGTTCTGGCTTAAAAGTATTCCTGTTATGTAAGGATCTATTGACCTTGATATTTGTGCAGAAGCGGTATTTAACCCTACTGCAAGACTTCTTTTCCTGTCTGAGACTATACTTAGAGTTAAAACTTGCCTTGCGCCAGTAGATCCCCTATTAAAAACTTGATGAAAGAAGTAAAAAGTGGAAGCCATGAAGTAGGTAGGAGCAAGTGGAAGAGCGATCAAAAATAAAAGTAAGAAAAATTTACTACTAACATGCCCTGTCCTAAGCTTCTCAAAAATCTTGTGAGCAATAGCCTTTTTACTTCGCTGTTCATATCAATTTCTCCTCTTAAGATAGACAATATATGTTTAAGTAAGAAAAAGTCTTTATATAGAATATTCTACCATTTGTGTTGAATACAACGGAAATAAAGCTAAAAGTATTCCACATAAATCTGTTTTGTTATATCAATCTATAATGGCATACTTTATTATAAATGTAATGTATTATATAATAAAAAATAAGTAAAAAAATCGTGACAAAAGTATAACGTACATGTGGCAAAGAAGCATAGACACATTAAAGAGGTGATGTATAAATGGCTTTGTTTCATAAAAGTAGGTTTTTTGAAACATGGTATGGGTCTTACGCAATTTTAGGTGCCATAGCTTCTGGACTAATACCTATTTTGCTTCCCCTTTGGACGCAGCAACACAGCAGTGCCGCAAATGTAGGAATTGTTATGTCATTATTTGGATTAGGACAATTAAGCGCTCCTATATGGGGAGAAATAGCTGATATGTTGAAACTAAATAGGATTTTATTTTTAATGGGATTGCTTGTGATAGGATTATCCATTTTAGGTATTACTTTTGTTCCTACACCGGTTATTTTAGGAGTTTTGAGTTTAATGGCAGGTTTAGGTTTTTCTTTGACGAATACGCTTGCTAATTTGTGGATTGTTGAACGTTTTTCATATACTGAAGTAAGCGAGAGAGTAGGTGCACTTCAAAGAACTTATGGAATAGGCCAAGTATTTGGTTTGGCAATAGCAAGCCTTCTTAGTGCTACTCACATAAAAATAGCTCTTGTAGTTACCGCTTTAATGGCATTTTCATCGGTATTATTTTATAAGATTATGCCCATAACAGCAGGAGGAGAGGTAATAAAGCCTTGCCGTCCCGCATTGGAGAAATTACATCCCAAAATCCAACCGTTTTTGGTATCGATAATCCAGGCATACCACTTACTGCATTTTAAAAATTTATTAGGACATTTGTCAAAAACCACCATGTCCATTATAATATTTAACATTTTGTGGTTTATTGTTGTTTCTGCTTCCTCTTTCTTTTTTTCCTTCTACCCAATTATAATGAAATACGTGTACAAAATAAATCCATCTGTTTCTTCCATAATTTTCTCTATGGCAGTTGGTCTCAGCATCTTTTTATATTCTTGGGCTGGCGACATCGCGGAGAAAAAGGGCAACAGAAAAATATTATTGTTAGGAATTTCTTTAAGAGCGATATCTGTTTTGGGTTTGACTGTTTTGGGTTATTTAGCGGTTACTGCAAAGACAGTTTTTGTAATATTATTCTTTACACTAATGATATTTTCATGGCCAATAATTTCTGTCACGGGGACAGCCTTAGCATCACAATCAAACCTTCCCAAGGGAGCTGCAATGGGGCTTTTTAGTGCGAATAATGCTTTAGCCTTGTCTGTTGGTTCGCTTATTGGAGGTATTATAGCCCATGTGGCAAGTTATAACTTTTTGCTTGCTTCCTCTGCAATTTTAATGTTTATAGGTTTGATTTTGGGTGCACTTTTGATAAAGGAAGAGTAAATATAAAGCGGAGGTAAATATGAGATGCGAATATGGGATATTTCACCTGGCTATCTCAATCGTGAGAGTCTCCTTGGGGAGCACCGCGAATTACATGGGATTGTATCTATTTACATAAATAACAAAAGGGGTTATGCATCTCATCCACAGACAAAGAGGTGGAAGGAATGTTTGCCTGCTTTATATATGCGCCACATTTTGCTTGTTGAAGAAATGAGGTTGAGAGGCTATAAACATGAATCACCCCTTCCTGTGTCTTTATTTAAAGAAGAAAATTTTACTATAGATTGGCCACCTTATTTAGATTCACCTGCTCGTCAGTTTGATATTTTAAAAGAAAAATATAAGCATAAAAAAGAAAAAGGACGCATTCCACTGCCAAAACATGCGCAGATGTTGTGGGCACAGCATAAATATTCTGTTTTAGCAAGAGATCCTAATCTTTATAGTATGCTTGGTAAACGGGCTGTTCAAGCTTTTGATGAAAATAGTTTTATCGAATTTGCAGAAATACTTACTAATTTATTAAGAACACCACCCACTATTGGAGGTGTACGGAACGCTCTAGAGCATATATGGGGCTATGTAAGTGAAATAGCTACAAGGGAAGAGAAAGAAAAAGCTTTTACAGGGGAAGAAATGCTCCTTGAAGTTATAGTAGATATACTTAAGCGATCACATAATGAATATCTTTTTCAGCAGACAGCATTAGTTGACATTGCAGCTTGGATGAGAATAAAGAAAGAGATATTTATGAACAAAAATAACCATGAAAAGGCATAGAAACTGTAGGATGAAAAAGGGATGCTTTGATTGGAAATTTTTTTTAAAACTAAGAAGGTTAAATGATGTTTTTTTATAGAATAAATATTTATAAAGAAGTTTAAAGAGGGGGAGCAAAATGGTAGAGAATTTTGATGGGTTTTTTATAACAGGGGAAGATGGGGAAGATATATATATTAATTTGTAGGAACCAGAAATTAGTTCCTATAGGTATTATTCAAGTTTTTCATGGAATGGCTGAACACGGGGGAAGATACCAAAATTTTGCACGATATATGAATGAAAAAGGATTTTACATGGATTGAAAAGAAAGTGTTAAATTATTCTTAGTAACACCATGTAAATTGGCATTATGATAATGCTTAATATTGTGGTATATGTAATCATACTTGTAGCAAATTCATAATCTGCTCCATATATTCTTGCTATTATTGAAGAATTTACAAGTACAGGCATTGCTGACATTATGACAAATACATCCCTCATAAGCTTTGGTACAGGGATGAATATGTTTAGAAAAAGCACAAGGGCAGGAGTTATTAGAAATCTCCCAATAAAAACCAGGACAGCATCTTTGTCAAGTTTAAATTTATCAAAGCCCATTTCATGAATGACTATGCCAATGTAGAATATTGATAAAGGAGTAGTGAGATTTCCAATCATTTTAAAGCTTTCAAAGAGGAATTTTGGAAGGGTAAGGTTTATAAGTACAAAAATTACTCCTATCATAAAACCTAAAAGAGGAGGATTGAAGATTCTCTTTACAATATCCCAATTTACTATATTTTTTTCTTTTTCATTTACATCCCGTATTACGCCATAGACGCCAAGAGTCCAAAGTATAGTTGTATTTGCCATGTAATATAAAAGGGCATAGGGCGTTGATATTTCTCCAAAAAGAGCTTGAGCCATAGGAAGACCAACAAAAATAGTGTTTGAAAGAGAAAATATAAGTATAAAAACGCCTTTTCTTCCTTTTTTTACTTTGAAAATGCTAGTAAATATGTAAGCGATCATATAGGACAAAAGAATAGATAAAAATGGAATCAAAAGTCCTCTTACTGAGTGCTCTAGTTGCTCTTTAGAAAAAGTTGTAGAAATGTTTACAATCATATTGAGAGGTAAAGATACATTAATTACAAGCTTTGCAAAAAGGTCTGCTGTTGAGCTGTCAAACCAGCCTACCTTAGATAAATAATATCCCAGTGCCAGTATAAATACAATTATTAAAACACCTTGAACTGATGAAAAAAAGACTTCCATTAAAAAGCCACCTCTTGTAAGAAAAAAAGATAAAGTTTACTTATTTAGAATAGCACAAAGGAGTGCAATTTTCAAATCAAACAAAGTCAGACAAAGGGGACGGTTCCTTCTGTCTGATTTTTTCGGACAAAGGGGACTGTCCCCTTTTGTCTGTTTTTATTAATAAAAATTTAATAGTTTGTAACCAATTTGTAATATCAGATATAGGAAATAATGATATAATGGGAATATGAGTAGAAACATTGAATGCTTGGATGAAAGATTAATAAGTTTTTAAAGTAATATTGGGGGGATAAGATGAGAGGAAGATATTTTTTAAATTTTGTAGTTGGAATAATAATTGGTGTATTGATAATCCAGGGATACATAAAATATAAAGCAAATGAAACAATGGCGAACAATGCTCAGAACATTGATTTGGCAAATCCAATTTCTCAAAAAGAAATTTTGAAACAATTAAAGGAAAGTTCATCTTTTGATATGTCACAAATACCCGTTTATGGTACTGATATTTATGGAGGAATATGGAGAGATTATGGAACTAATTCTACTTCATTTGATGATTGGAAATTACCTAAAGTGTGGCAAAAATATATTTATTCAGTTAACAACAACGCTTCCAATGATAAGATTTTATACATAACGCTTCAAGGAGTTGTTTTCTTATACTTTCCACCTGACGGTAGATATTGGCCGCCTGTGCCTATGTTTGGTGATATACCACCTGGTTCAGTAATAGTTGCACAGCATGTTCCTATAAAACCTGCTGTTGAATCAGGTATAATACCTGTATATCATGGGCAAGCATTTATAAAGGGTTATCCTTTGCCTGAAGAATGGAAAAGAGCATTAAAGTAAATTTTTATTTTAAAAAAGTTACTTTGTTAGAGATGTAGGTCTCATACTAATATTTATGAGAAACCAATTAGTTATATATTAGCAGCTAAAAACGTTTAATAAAATGAGAATAGCAAAAGCTACTGAATGGTTAAAGATTTTTTTGTGAGCGAAACAAAATAGTTTGTTTATATGTCTATATTTTTTAGAGATAAAAGTTTTTAAGGGGGTTTTGGCAGTGAGGAAAAAGTGGTTGGGAGTTGTAGCTAGTATTATTGTAATCTCATCGCTATTTTTTTAGGTAATTCTCCGTTGTCAATTAATAAAAAAGACATAAATAATAAAGGATATATTAAGGGAATAAATATTGCTTATGATAATAATTTCGAGTACTCTCCACGTTTAGAAGATTTGAGAGAATTTCGTCAACTTCCAATTAAGGACATTTTAAGCAAAGGAAATACAATAACATTTGTCCTTAAAACGGAAAATAAAGATTGGATAAGACCTATCTATTCTAAAAAGTGGGAAGACCCCTTATTTAAAGAAAGATTTTCTGATCCATCTATACTAGTAGAAGCAGCAATGCACAGATTGTTTGAACTCCCTGCAGGAGCTTCTTTAAGTTTTCCTCTCTATGCAAGTTTAGGGCTTGATGACTTTATAACCGAGACCGAGTTGCCTGAAAATTATATAGGTTTTTTAATCATAAACTCCAAGATTAAAAACATAAAAGCCTTAGATAAACAAGTAGCTATTATCGCTGAACCTGATAGAAGTGGATATCAGATAATTTGGATTAAGCGTTCTGAATTACCTGTGGATAATTTGTTGATCAGCCTGGTTACACCTGATGGTTATGAAATTGATTATCTTCCAATTTTAACAAAATAGAGAGACAATATTATTATTGTCTCTCCTAAAAACTAAGACTTTTTTTTGAGTATCATTCTAAAAAGCGGAAATCTACTTTATCACCACTATCACAAAAACCTGTACCTGTACCAAGAGCTTCACGGGCTCCTCCATACGATAGATCAATGGTACGACAATATCGTTGATATACACTATCGGATGGGCCCCAATCATTTTGACGACAGACTACAACTCGCCCATTAGAAGGATGGTAAACTCTGATCCAAACACTTCCTTTTTGGTAAAATAAATTTTTAAACTCGTTTTGTGTCCATCGTACTCGTGTGGCAACGGTTAAATCACATGTATGGAATATTTCACCAGTAATAGTCTGTTTGTTTAATGACTCACCTGCACCGTAATATGAATCTGCTTGGTTTCGGTATACAAAATCTGTTTCAATAATACCTCTCCCCGAAGGTACATAGAGAGAAGTTGGATTATAATTATAGTTATCGGCAACTTCTCTTCGAATATTATTCGCCCATAATAATGCAGTATACCATGGTTCAATTGAATCATTTGGTCCTACATCCATTATTAGTTCTTTAGTGGTATTATACCAACTAATATCAGGAATACTGCTTCTTTTTACATTTGGTACAATTATAACTGAATATGTGGGATAAGAAATTATTCCTGGTGTACAAAATTCAAACCAATATTTACTAGGATTACTAAACATAGAATTGAGTCGGTCAGTCACAATTTGCGCTCTCTGACAACCAGTATATGGGCCGCTACTAAAAAGCCTTGCAATCCATTGTGGACTGATGCTTTTACCTTTGATGTAAATATCACCATATGAACCATCAGCAGCACACGTATATGAAGCTTGATTTGCCATAAAAATTCTCCTTTTTAAATAATTTTTTTGTTTAGTCTTCATAGTTTTCAGTTCTTTAAGGTCATCTTTAGAAACGTTAAATATAAAGAACTATTGCTATTAAGCTGCTTTTGCTATTTTTTCGAGGGGCTAATCGGCTGATTTACCCTTCTACCTATTAAAGAGAGTTTTACATGCTAATTTACAACCCATCTAAAAAATCTTCTCCTAAAAATTTTTTCATTTTTTTCAATGCTCTTTTCTTTGTCTTATTTACTGCCTGCTGTGAAATATGGAGCTTTAAGGCTATTTTCTAAGCAAATTATTAAGATAAATTAATAAAAATTTAATAATTTGTAATCAATTTGTAATATCAGATGGACGAAATAATGGTATAATGAGGATAGAAATATTTTGAAAAGAAAATGTTTAAGGAGCTGAGTGCTGTTGAAAAAAAGTTTGATGTTGTTTATTAGTGTTATTTTAATGGTGTCATTTTTTACTATAATTGCTTTTGCAAATAGCACAATCAAATTAATCGTAAATGGTAGTGAGATTAAGCCGGATGTGCCACCGCAAATTATCAATGGAAGAACAATGGTACCTATTAAGTGGGTAGCTGAAGCTCTAGGGGCAGAAGTAGAATGGGATAAACAGAAGAAAATTGTTAAGGTCTCTTTTAACAAAAAAGTAGAAACAGATTTGATTAGTAATTATTTGAGGACAGCTGAAACTTCAAAACATTTTGTAGAAAATTTTACCCATGCTCTGCAAGAACGAAATGGAGCTGTGGCTCGTTTGTTTTTAAGTCCTGAAATTAGGGGGCAAATAAAACCCGAAATAATAGGTCCTTCTACACCGGTAACAAAAATAGAAATTAAAGAGGTTTCTTATGGTAATTATTATTGGGTATATAATGTTAAGGCATATTATGGTCCTTATGATAATAATTCAGCAACATTAGCTTTTGAAATAGACTTAACAGTAGAACCAGAAAGATATCCTGACGGTTCGGTGATTTCGAGTAGGTATTTTATTACCAAATTGGATTGGATTAAAGGTAAGACTGAATTTATACCTAATTAAAGAGATTAAGCAAATTCTTGCTTAATCTCTTATAGTTTAGACATTATGAAAAGCGCCACAAAACATATGCTCCTCCCCAAGGAGTGCTACCGTTGCAACCATATGGAATGCCGAGTTGAGTAGCTAAACCATCTGAAATATCAATGTCCGCACGATAAATTCCATAATTTCCGGTATTCCAATAAGGATCATTAGTTCGCCACGGTCCAACATCAAGTATTTGTGATTTTTTAAAAGTGCCTGTAGAAGAAGTGGGAATATATATACTTTTGTTACATAGTCCAGTTGAAGGTAAAGCAACAAATATACTATTTGGTGGCAAACCATTTGGTACACATGCTGTTTGTGCTCCATAAGAAAGTGTCCCATCACAGTTTGTATGAAATTCTATAGAACCATAAACATAGAAGTAAACTGCTATACGAATGGAAAGACTTTGAAGGCCGTCAATGTCACGTGCTATTATGTATCTGAAGGGATTGGTTCCATAAATGATTGTAAGAGGATTACACCATACTGTAGCTTGTCCATTCAAAGCTTGTGCTGACCCGATTTGATAGGGGTAATTTCCTTTTCCATCATCTGCATAAATGTTAACAATTTTATTATAGCTAGTATCAACGTTACCGTAAGCATCATATGCTGTTATAATTACTCGAAAAGACTTTTTTACTGTAACATTCCATTCTCTTTGAGGATCTGCATTATGATTTGGACCAGTGGATATTTTTAGTAAAGTTGCCATTCTTTATTTCCTCCCTAATTAAATTATTCTTCGAAGAACTAATCGGCTGATTTACCCTTCTACCTATTAAAGAGAGTTTTATATGCTAATTTACAACCCATCTAAAAAATCTTCTCCTAAAAATTTTTTCATTTTTTTCAATGCTCTTTTCTTTGTCTTATTTACTGCCTGCTGTGAAATATGGAGCTTTAAGGCTATTTTCTAAGCAAATTATTAAGATAAATTAATAAAAAATTAATAATTTGTAATCAATTTGTAATATCAGATGGACGAAATAATGGTATAATGAGGATAGAAATATTTTGAAAAGAAATATTATACAAGTGTAACTGGATGAATAAAAGATAGATTTAATTAGCAATTACTTAAAGAAAATTACAAGGGAGTGAATCAAGGTGAAAAAATTTTTTATGCCTATTTTTTTAATAGTAGCATTATTCCTAAATGGCTGTAATGTTAATAGTATAAAAACAAACAAAGAAAGTTTAGAAAGTATTGTACCTCCTGTGTCCCAAATGAAAGAAAACCCCAATGAAAGGAATATTAGTAAAATAAATGTAGACCAACTTGCTAAAAACAAGGAAGAAACCGCGACTATCGAAGGTGTGGATTATAAAGTTTCATATACACTTTTTGATTGTTCTAAATTATCACCTGGTTTTATAACTTATATTCCGGAAAATATGGAAACAAGTATTAATAATTTTGGAGATGGTTCTACAACTGTACGTATAGAAACTTCAAAAATAATAAACGGACAATTTCTTCATGACTATGACTATATTGAAATATCTTTTTTGCCGAGAAATGTAGATAAATCATATGCAATTGAAAAAGTAAAAGGTCTTGCAAACAAATATAAGCTTAAAGAAGAGCAAAAGATTTTTAATTGGGCGATATTTCAGAGGAATGGAGTTTATGGAGTTATAGCTTTAGGAGAGCATGACGGGAGATATTTCTATATTATTATTCATCCTACTCTTGAATCGTCAGACATGTTTAATCCAATAGCTAAAAATGTAATTAAGGAATTTATATGGGTAGATACAGGTACGAGATTATAAAAAATTACTCCCTCACATTTTAATTGTGAGGGAATTTTAGTTTAGGTGTCAGGTAGCAATGCAGACCAAGTTTGAGAACCAACAATTCCATCAGGTGTTAAGTTATGGTCTTTTTGAAACTTTATAACTGCGCTTTTCGTAATATCTCCAAAAATCCCATCTATATCAGTAAGTGTGAGATAACCATTGTAATATAGTGCATCCTGGCAAGTTGCTACATAAACATTTTGACTACCGTATTGAACTATTGGATAATATGGGGAACCTGGATCTCTTGCATCACCATGAATATGACTGCTATAATCTGGTTCAACGAAAGTCCAATAGGATAGAGCAATTTTATACATTTGCTCTAATGTTATATTTCCGTAATAAGGGACCATATCAAACGCTTTTCCTGCTATATGTTGAGAATATTTTGCTACTTGTCCAGGATATTTACTTGCTAAATCTTTATTGTGTTTAACAGAGCAATATGCGCGGGTGATACGTATAGGAGTTCCTATTGCTTTTCTATAGTTATTCCATTGATTTAGTGTTTTTGTATCTGTAAAAATATAAGTAGTATATAATTTATCAAAATCAGAGCTATAATCTGCCAATTCGTATACTGATAAATTTTCTGCTTTTGGCATTGGTTCTAATCCTTTTAGAGTATATCTTTCCCATTGAGCAGTATTTGTATTAAAAATGTTTACTGAGTAAATTGTATTTTTAAGATCGGTACTCATAAGATTCCATCCCCTTCTTATTATTTATTTTTTTAAAAGGGTTGATCGACCGATTTACCCTTCTACCTATTAAAGAGAGTTTTATATGCTAATTTACAACCCATCTAAGAAATCTTCTCCTAAAAATTTTCTCATTTTTTTCAATGCTCTTTTCTTTGTCTTATTTACTGCCTGCTGTGAAATATGAAGCTTTAAAGCTATTTCATTTTCTTTTTTTCCATATAAAATTGTTTCAATTATTATTTCTTTTTGCAAGGGAGTCAGTTTTTGTAGTGCATCTTCTATTGCAAGCTTGATTTCTATATTTTGAGCATTTTCACTATCACTGCTAATAATTTCTTCATCTTCAATGAGAATCTCTTTTTCCTTAATTTTCTTATATTTTTTAGAAAGCCTTATGTATTCATTTTTCATGCCTTTTGCGATGTATGAGATTAATTTTTCATCATTTATATTAAGCATAAGAATCACCCTTTAAGCTTAGTAATTGTTTTCAAAAGCCAAAGTAATAGATCCTCTTCGGCACCATCATATTCGAGCTTTTTCTTGTATTTATTGATTAGAGGTTCAAACTTATCTATAATTTCCAATAACTTTTTTCATCTTTTTCTTTTGGTTTTGTATTGGGAAGAGATTTGTTTTTCAATTTAATTACCTTCATATAAAAAATTACCTTCTATATATTAAGGAGCTATATTTATTACAAAAAACAACCCATGACAAGGGATTTCTTACAAATAAAGAGAAAATATCTAAAGTAGCTGAATAGTTGGTACTAACTAATATAGCAATATTTTCTAAAGAATTTATTAAGATAAATTAATAAAAATTTAATAATTTGTAACCAATTTGTAATATCAGAAGAACGAAAGAATGGTATAATGGGAATAGAAATATTTTGAAAAGAAAATGTTTAAGGAGTTGAGTTATCTTGAAAAAGTTTTTCGTCTTTTTGGTTGTGTTTGTTCTTTTTTTAGCTGGCTGCAATAATAATCTTAGTGATTATGAAAAAAACAATATTTCGGGTTCAGAAACTGTTTCAAAAATTAAAAGTGAGGAAGAGGGAGCAGCTTCTCATATTAATCCTAGTGTCCCTCAATTCATTTCTTATAACGGCAACAGTACAACTGCCTGGGTAAATCAGTTTATTTTTACTGACAATGGAGAAATAAAAGAACAATCTCCTTATGGGGATAGGACATATGTAAAACTTAATTATTTGAAAGACGGTGCGATAAAAACAGTAGATTTGACAGAACATGCTTTGCACTATAATTTATTTAACGGTGTGGAGTATATTACAGCTTCTTCAAAAGGCAAATACATCGTTGTGCAGTTTTCCTCAGATTTACCTATAAGTATTATTGTAGATACAAATACAAACAATAGTAGAATACTTTGGTATAATGAGGCAAAGCATGAGAGTATGATGGGTATTTCTTTTAAACCCAATAATGAAGATGAATTCGCTTTTTTGCCTTCTGCAGATATAAAAGGACCAGATGGGGCTCATACATTAAAATTCTATAATTTAAACAATAACTTAACAAAAACAATTGGAGAAATAAAAGAAGAGAAAATTTCTATGAGTAAAGCTTTAATAAAATGGGATGGGGATAAAATATTTGTCGTGATACCAGATGGGAAACATGTTTTTAGTTTTACAGTTAAATAAAAGTAAAGAAAGTTTAAAGGAAAATAGCTAAATTATATTATAATTAATTGAAATAGATAAAATTAGATACTATGACAAAAATCGTGTATGATATAGGTGTTGACTCAACATCATACAAAGAGGGTGTATTAATGAGAAATTTACTAAGATACAAGAAACTTCTAATATTTACTTTAATTTTTTTAATCGGTATGTTTGCTTTCTTTTCTTATGTGTATGTTATATATAATTCTCATAAGGAAGATTTAAAAGCTTCCTACGATCTTACAGTCAATTTTATTAATGATCTATTTCGAAATGATTATAATACTACATATGAATATCTGTCACAAAAATCTAAACAGCAACTTTCTAAACAACAATGGAAAAATGAAGTTTTTGAAATAAACAACATGTTTAAGTTATTAGAAATATTAGAACCAAAGAGTTATAATGATATACAATATAAAATAAATTTAACTCAAAAACCCAAAAATTTCTATATAGCAAATGCTATAGTATTAAGCAAAAATAATAACAATCAAAAAGTAACTCGTTTAATTAAAATAACATTAGTTCCTGAACAAAATCATATAGTTATTGATAATTTGCTTATAGAGACAGAAAGCAATCAATTAAAATGCTATATTCCTTGATATCACAATTAATGCTTTTGCGATAAATTATTCTCAATTTCTTTTAATATGTTTAATATTTCTGTTTTTATTTCCAAATCCTTCGAAACATAGTCCAAAATTTGTTTTTGTGTTTCTAAAGTATTTTTTAATCGCAGTTCATTTTGTTTTTGTGTTTCAACTATGGATTCATTAATTTTTTCATTATTTTTTCTATTTTGTTCCATGCGGGTTAAACTGATTATAAGTGCAGCTATTACAATTATTAACATTAAGAGAAGTATTAAAATTTCAAACATGTTAGATCATCCTTTCATGAAATTATTATAATAAGTATACCATATTATGTAATAAAAACATAGAGCTTTGATTTAAAGTCTATGCAGACTAATAAAAAAGATTAGAAACCTATTTAAAAGAGAGAGGAGAAGCAGAATGACATGGCAGAGAGATAAGATACAAGAAAATAAAAAAGTGGTTTACGGTAGTAAGATTAAGAGGAAGGAAAAACGTTCATGAAAGTAATGTTTGTTTTTGCTGACATGAGTTTAAATAAAATGGAAACATAGTTATGGAGCAAATGTATAAGTTCTTTAGATACTTTAAACTTTTGTCCATTATTTGGAGTTTTAAAGGAAATTATATCCAGATATATAAGCACCTGTTTTCAGAAGTAAGAAAACAGGTGCTTAATTTTTTGCTTTATTAATATCTGTGTTTTTATTTTTTTATGCTCCTATGGCATTTAATAATGCTGTAATTGCAGGTACGGCTACAGGAGAAGTCTCCAGAGCTACCAACATTGTTACTATCAATGCTGTAACTAAAGCTATAACTAACGCAATTTCAAAAGCTGATTTTAAACTATCAAAATTAACTGTTATACCATAGCCATAGATGATTTTTTTATATGGAAAATAACCTGCATAATTTCCATATCTTATTAGATCTCCGAAACTCCAAAAATTTATATCTACTAAGTTTATGTTTAGACCTTTCTTGTCGGCACTTAATGATATATTAGGCTTAACATCAAAAGAAAAAGTATGGTAATAGTAATTGTTAACTACATATGATAAACCTCTTGCTATAGCAGCAACCGCATCTGAGTCCAAACCAAAATCTTTTGACGAACCCTCTTTGATTAACTCGCCATAATGATAAAGACTTATGTCATTTTCATTCCAAATTCTTAATTGATATGGATCAAACCAAATACCATCAATATATCCTGTTTCTTCTATAGCTGTATCAAGGTTTGCATTGATCACATATGTTCTAGTAGTTACATCTTTTGTGGTGGGCAATCCATTTTTCACCTCACTTTTATTATTTTTTCGAAGGACTAATCGGCCGATTTACCCTTCTACCTATTAAAGAGAGTTTTATGTCCTAATTTACAACCCATCTAAAAAATCTTCTCCTAAAAGCTCTCTCATTTTTTTCAATGCTCTTTTCTTTGTCTTATTTACTGTCTAAGAGCTTTAGAGCTATTTCCTAAGCAAATTATTAAGATAGATTAATAAAAATTTAATAATTTGTAACTAATTTGTAATATCAGATGGACGTAATAATGATATAATGGTTGGTAGAAGAATTTGTGGGAGGTTTTTGGGAGAAATGAAGAAAGCTTTTGTAATCTTGTTAATTTTAACTTTATTTTTTAGCGGATGTCAGAATAGTGTTGGAAGTGTTAAAAACAATGATAATTTAGCCAAGTCCTATAACCAAAATGTAAGTAAAAATGTTACCACCAGTAATTCCCAAAATGAAAAGTGGAAATGGAGTTTCAAAGATAATAAGATTTCATCTTTGAAAGACTTGCAATTATATAAAAGTAATGATGGGGGTAAAACATGGACACAGGTTTATATTCCTATTTATAAAATTCCTGAGAGTGCTTATAGGGATGCTGAGAATATAGTACCTTATTTTATGGACAATAATGGGTGGATAGGATGGATTATTCCATCTACATTATATATGCTTAAAACGACAGATGGAGGTTTAAAATGGGATATATTAAAATCTGATATTGGCAAATGGGGAGAAAATATATCGGCTCTTCAATTTGTTACTTCTGAAAATGGCTGGATTTTGACAACGATGAATGGTGCAGGAATGCAGATAAACTATTTATTGAAAACTAGTGATGGAGGAAAAACGTGGGAAAATGTAAATATAACAGGAAAAAAGAATTATGATGGAATTTATAGTGCGGCAAATCGTTCAAATATGAAATTTTATGATAAAAATAATGGATGGATTAGTATTTCAAATAACGATGGCCCTGACCCCTTGCTCTTTAGAACAACAGATGGAGGGAAAAGCTGGTTACAGATAAAATTATCTATACCCGAGAGTTATAAAAATTGTTACCTGTCTTCTGCAAATGTACCTGTATTTACTGATAGTAAACAAGGGAAATTAATTTTAGAAATTTACAAACAAAATAAAGAAAATAAATATGAAGAATATATTTTAGTTTACCAGACAAAAGATGGAGGCAAAACGTGGAAGATATTAAGTGAAAAATAAGCGTTTTTTCTTTTTATAGATAAAATCTACTAAAGTGAAATAGTAACCATTTTTCAAATAAAAGGAATCGTCTTTGTCATTTGTTTATAATGGGATAAAATTTTAGAACAAGTAAATCAGAGAGGTTTTCTAAAAAATCCTTAGTATGTTAAAACTGCTATTTTGTTATTTTGCCTATATAATATTATTTAAAAATTTTTTGGAGGTTGATATTATATGAAATATATTAAAGTAGTGTTTTTTTTTGATTCTTTTTTTCGTATTTATTTTCATAGCATATGCTATTTATTTCAAACCAATAACAGTAAACGAATTATTAATTTCTAAAAATTTATCAACGCAACAATTTACTTTTCTTAATGTTTTTAATGATGACTCAAATATAGAGATCAAAGACGAGAATAAAATCAACAATTTGTTATCTTATATAAAGCAGCTTACAATTGAACCTTCTTTCAAAAAAAATATTCCACATATAAAAAATACATATTTAATGATTTTTGATAATCCAAATGATAGTATTTCTATAAGGATAGAAGTATTAAGTGAGAATTATATTGAAATTTGTTCAGATGTATCAAATAAAATTAGATGCAAAAAATATAGAGTTTTAAACAAACCAATTGATATTGAATACATTAGCGATTTATTAAAATAAAAACGGAAAAACTATGGCGGATGAAAACTCATAAACTTTTTCCACCATAGTTTTTTTATTATTTAAGGAGACATTATCCAACCATTACTTGTGTGGACCGCTGTTATATAATCTGAACTTGTATACTCTACGAATCTTATATTATAATCACCATAAAACTCTAAAAATGACATTTTTACCTTTATTAAATCATATTGAGGATGAGATTCCATCCAATTTACTAAATCTTGTAACTTCCAATGTCCTTCTTTTACAATATCTTCTGTAGTTTGGAGTCCAGAACCTAATTCACTAATTAATCCAGATATTGCTGAGACAACAGCCACTACAGTTGGTGCTCCAAAAGCAAAACTCAATATAGTGGATACTGCTCCTAAACTAGCTGTTAAGTTAGAAAAATTTTGTTCTTTAAATCCATCATTCCACATAGCATACTGTGCCTTCTGCATATCCCTAAGATTTTGTAAGCTAACAGTCAAAGTATCTACATATTCTTTTTTCCAATACATCAAATCACCTTCATATAAAAAATTACCTTCTATATATTAAGGAGCTATATTTATTACAAAAAACAACCCATGACAAGGAATTTCTTACAAGTAAAGAGAAAATATCTAAAGTAGCTGAATAGTTGGTACTAACTATTATAGTAATATTTTCTAAAGAATTTATTAAGATAAATTAATAAAAATTTAATAATTTGTAACCAATTTGTAATATCAGAAGAACGAAAGAATGGTATAATGGGAATAGAAATATTTTGAAAAGAAAATGTTAAAAGGAGTTGAGCTTTGTTGAAGAAAAGTTTGATGTTGTTTATTAGTGTTATTTTAATGGTGTCATTTTTTACTATAATTGCTTTTGCAAATAGCACAATCAAATTAATCGTAAATGGTAGTGAGATTAAACCGGATGTGCCACCGCAAATTATCAATGGAAGAACAATGGTGCCTATTAAGTGGGTAGCTGATGCCTTAGGGGCTAAAGTAGAATGGGATGGTAATAATAGAATTGTCAAGTTAACTTCGATCCTAGAAAAACCTCTTCTTTTTACCAGAATTGCTTTCTCAAAGGACTGGCAAAAGGCAACAAAGTCACCGTACCAGGAACTTCCGGAATTGCGTGATCTATATAACCAAAATTTCTATGTTATAACTGGCAACAGCGAAGGGAGTAAGGTCTTTGATACTCTAGGTGTAGATAAACTGGAACGTGTATCGTCAAATATTACTGTTCCTGAAGGTAGCATAGGTATTTTTACTGTGTATAGCTCTATCATTGGAATTACAGTAAAAGGACAAAACATAATAATCTATGTACAACCTCAAGATGCCGGCTATGATTTCGTTGCAATTGACCCAGTAGTTGCTGACCTTCCATATAAAGAAAGCGGATATAGTGAGAAAATCTTTACCTTCATTTTTACGGATACTAAAGGTAAAGAACTAACAAGGATTGTAAAAATGTGCCCTTAGGTTTTGCCAAAATGCACAGGGAGGTTTATATGTCTCCCTGGGCATTAGACTATTTAGTTGTTAACTAAGGTGCTGAAATGTTAACTGTCCCACTGCCCGGGAACCCCAAAGCTTTTGCAATACCACCATAGCTCAAATCAATTATGTTAGCAGGAGCTGTATCATTTACTCGGGCTATAATGCTTTTTCCACTGTATGTTACTTTAACCCAACAGTTACGTGGTAAATCAGAAAGTCCGGATGCAATGGTAAGGTCGCAAGTATGAAATATTTCCCCATTACTTGTATAAGGATTTAAGAGCTGTTCTCCCATACCATAATAAGTAGCAGTTACATTTTTACTTCCAACGTAACTTTGTGTAGGTACAATAAGTTGCCTGGAAGAGTTAACACGTTCATTTAGACAGTTTAAGTCACTACTTTGAAGTGCACCTCTAATATTTCTTGTCCAATTCAAAGCCAATGCGGCGGGATTCATGCCATATGTGGTTGCATCTGCAGTCGTAACAGTGCAAATGAGGTTTAAATTTGTATCATAAAGGTCTTCGTATATTGTATATGGATAATTTTTAAAAGTAACTTGGCCATCTCCTCTTCGCACATGTGCAGATGCAATCACATAGTTACTACTTATCCATGTTGGAGTGATAAAATCCAGATCTCTCTTGGTATCTGCGAAAATTGTATTGAGACGGTCAGCAGTTACCTCTGCTCTCTGTCCAGGATTATAGCCTCCAACAGACACCTTGAATCTAATTACTCCGTAATTGTTTACAGAGACAATGCCATCTCCATTTGTATCTACATACCACGTTGCTTGATTTGCCATTAAAACCTCTCCTCCTCAAACAATTTTTTATTTAGTCTTATAGCTTCGTGGCACAGATTAGCTATAAACCCAACCATAATTTTTACTTCTTTAAGGTCATTTTGAAAAGCGTTGAATATAAAAAATTATTACTATCAACCTGCTTTTATTATTTTCCGTAGGACTAATCGGTCGATTTACCCTTCTACCTATTAAAGAGAGTTTTATGTCCTAATTTACAACCCATCTAAAAAATTTTTCTTCTAAAAATTCTCTCTTTTTTTCAATGCTCCTTTCTTTGTTTTATTTACTGCCTAGGAGCTTTAGAGCTATTTTCTAAGCAAACTATTAAGGAGAATTAATAAAAAATTAATAATTTGTAACCAATTTGTAATATCAGATGGACGAAATAGTGTTATAATGGGGATATGAGTAGAAACATTGTATCTTAGGTGAAAGACTAAAAATTTTTTAAAGCGGTAATTAGGGGGATAAGATGAGAGGAAGATATTTTTTAATTTTTATACTTGGAATAATAATTGGTGTATTGATATCCCAGGGATTTATAAAATATACGGATAAGGAGAAAATGGCGAAAAATATTCAAAATATTGATTTGGTAAACCCAATTTCTCAAAAAGAAATTTTGAAACAATTAAAGGAAAGTCCATCTTTTGATATGTCTCAAATACCCGTGTATGGATCTGATTATTTTATTTAAAGAAAAGCCTTTGTTAGGAAAACAAAAATGTCTCAAAGGCTTGTACTATGAAAAATGCATTTACTAACTTTTAGTCTATTGGTTTTGAAAATGATGTTTGAATTGACTAGAGAGGTGAAAAAGTTGAAAGTTATAAAATTTATTAATAGGCTTGTAATTTTTTTGCTTAGTATTTCTATTATTTTGTTTCTGATAAAAAATTTTTTTATTGAAAAATATTCGTATTATTATTGGTGGGCAAGTAAAATATTATTGATATCTATCATATTATCAATTGTATTAATATTTTTAAGTAAATTTTATTATTTTTACCATAAAGATAAGGAGTGAATCAATTGCTGAGGTTTAATAAAACAACTGCTCCATTAGGAGCAGAAGTAATATTTCATGTATAATTATTTTATAATTGCCATCCTCCAGAAATAGAATGTATAGCAGTCGGTTCAAATTCATATGGTATTGCATATTGTTTTCCATTTAATGTTACATATTTAACACTCATTTTAAGTTTTATCAAATCATATTTTCCTGTTAATAATAGCTCTTTATAGTTTTCTAATTCTTCTATTGCTTTAGTTGCAATATTTTCAATATTATCTAAATCTAATGCATACACACTATTTGCTAAAGTTGCTATTCCTAATACTGTTGCTACAAATACATCTATACCTGGTATTAGTGTAAAAATTACAAACATTATACTTACGAGAGTAGCTTCAGATTCAATTTTATCATAAATGTTTCTAGCTTTTTTTAAATCTGCAATTAAAGAATTAACATCATTGAGATTTAAAATTTTTTCAAATGTATCCATAAAATCCACCTCATCTTAAATATTATTTTTTTTGAAGGACTAATCGGCCGATTTATCCTTCTACCTATTAAAGAGAGTTTTATATGCTAATTTACAACCCATCTAAGAAATCTTCTCCTAAAAATTCTCTCTTTTTTTAAAGGCTCTTTTCTTTGTCTTATTTACTGCCTGTTGTGAAATATGAAGCTTTAAAGCTATTTTCTATGCAAATAAATTAATAAAAATTTAATAATTTGTAACCAATTTGTAATATCAGATATAGGAAATAATGATATAATGGTTGGTAGAAGAATTTATGGGAGGTTTTGGTGAGAAATGAAGAAAGCTTTTGTAATCTTGTTAATTTTAACTTTGCTATTTGGCGGATGCCAGACTAAAAGAGAG
This sequence comes from Thermoanaerobacter uzonensis DSM 18761, assembly GCF_900129115.1. NCBI lineage: Bacteria > Bacillati > Bacillota > Clostridia > Thermoanaerobacterales > Thermoanaerobacteraceae > Thermoanaerobacter > Thermoanaerobacter uzonensis. Next base: position 44,351 of record NZ_FQUR01000007.1, read on the forward strand.
GTTAATGAGAGTAATACATATCACAAACTACTTCCTAATTTTCAATATTTCCAAATGATGGATAAAAATAATGGATGGGCTATTGCGGAAGATATGGGAGAAAATAAAGCATTTATTACGATTGACGGAGGTAGTACATGGATTACTCAGTCAGTTTCTTATATAGGTGATATTCGTAGTTGGTTTTTTATGGATTCTAATCATGCTTGGATACTTTATTCTAACGAAATCCTTTATCCTAATGGGATGCTTTACCGGACAGAAAATAGAGGTAAAAACTGGTATGATGATAAAGTGCCTTTTGATATGGGTAAATTATTTTTTCTGAATTCTAATGGTACATATCAAGGCTGGTTCCTTAAGGAGGATGGTAACGCATCTGGAAATGTACCTGTAGATGTGTATAGATTAATAAACAATAAATGGGCACTAATTCACAAGGGGGAGTTGCCTAATAATACTTTGGCATCTTCCAATCCGCTTCCCTATGAGGGAGATAAAAAGAGTTTTATTTTTTTGCCGGATGCAAAGACTGGTTTTGTTGCGATAGAAAGGCAGGATCCAGGAAAGTCTAGTTTATATATGACAAGTGATGGAGGTTATACATGGTATAAGAAAAATATTCCTTTGCTTTCAAAATTGAGTGATAAACATATCTCCGTATATTCTCTTAAATTTGTTGATGGTGAAATAATTTGGCCAATATCTGGATTTGATCATGTGAAAAATAATTTTTCGATATTGTTTTTAGTGAGCAAAGATAATGGAAACAGTTGGGAAGAAAAGGCTTCCTTAATATATAGTAGTTCCCCTAGAGAAATTTATGTATTGGATAAAGAAAACTGGTATGTTTTATTTGAAAATCAATTACTTAAAACAAATAATGGAGGTCATACATGGAAAAAGATTAATGTTCCTCAAGGTACGTTTCAAATTCAATTTATAGATAATAAAACAGGATGGGCTTTAGCTTTAACATCAAAATGGACAAATATATTTTTCACTAAAGATGGTGGTTATAAGTGGGAAAAGAAGTTTTAATAATTTTAACGGATGCATTGGATAGTTCTTGGCTGCCAATTTTAACTTTATTTTTTGCTGAATGCCGGAGTAAAGTCACACAACAATATGTTTAAGTGTTCCAGAGTAGATCGATTTTGTAAAGGCAGGAGAGGAGAATGAAAAAATTTTTTCTAATACTATTACTCTTTTTGGTATTTTTGTTGGTATATGCTTTTTACCCTCGAAATGGAACTTTTAATAATCTAATTCTTTCGCATTATTCGGGGATATCTTTCAATAAAGTTATGATAATAAAATACCAAGATGCTGATTTTAAAGCAAAAAGGATAAAAAATCCTGATAAGATGAAAGAAATACTCCTCTATTTTAAAAATTTTGATTTAAAGGAAAGTAATAAAAGTAATTATCCAAACTACAATTACTGGGCAAATGGATATGCAATCCATTTTGAAGGTGAAAAAGACTACAAAATTTATGACTTAGTTATAGGTATTTCAAAGGATTATCCTTATGTTTTAGAAATATTTCCTGATATAACAGATAAACGATTGATTTTATATGTTAGCCATAATATGTATGAGATATTAAATGGGAAGGTAAATATCGAATATTTAGAGGAATTGTGGAAATTGGGAGAATAATAAAGCCTTAAAAGGTTAAATTATCAAAAAGCGGTTTACTTTACGGGAAAGTTTCCAAAGCAAACCGCTAATATTTTTTATGTGTTTAAAAATCAGACAAAAGGAACCGTCTCCTTTGTCTGATTTCCTATGTCTAGCTTTTTAGGTAGCCTACAATTATCTGGTTTAAGCGAGGGTATTCACCTATATCTTCTTCAGTTTGTACTAAAACTTCGTTATTCATTACTGCGATTACTTTTGCCCCCTTTATGTTCTCATTAAGACTAACTATTCTGTGTTTTTGTTTCGCTTCATCAATGGAATCTGTATATAGTATTTTTCCATCTTTTATTATGGCAAAGCTTGTGGCATATTCTTCTAATTCAAATATTTCATGAGAAGAAAGAAGTATAGTTCCTTTTTTATCATTGACGTATTGCTTTGTTATTTCTATAAGTTCAAACCTTACTGCCGGGTCAAGATGCTGTGTAGGTTCATCCAGTATTATTAATTTTGCATTTGTTGAAAAAGCTAATATCGCTAATATAAAGGTTTTTTGACCTCTTGAGAATTTTTGCATTTCTTCATTTAGATTAAAGCCATATTTAGAAAGGAAATTTTTAAAAAAGGTATCATTCCATAGAGGATATAGAGTTTTATACATTTTATAATAATCTCCTAATGTTAAATTATTAAAGACTTTTCTATGCTCTGTAACGAAAGCTATGTCTTTTTTTATAGAAGGGTGAAAAGGCTTTTCAAATATTAGTATTTCACCTGAATCCTTTTTTACTGCGTTCATTATGCATTTCAGTGTTGTAGTTTTCCCTGCACCATTTGGACCCACAAGTGCCATTATTTCGCCTTCCTGTACTTTAAAGCTGACACTTGAGAGTATTTGTTTTCCATCTATTTGTTTGCTTAAATTTTTTATTTCCAGTGCGTACATTAATTTTCACCGCCTTTTATAACATATGACCAATAGCCTAAATACAGGAGTATTAGTGAAAATATAAGAGCTAAAATCATATTTCCCTGACGTGTAAAACTAATTAGAGAGTATGGGTTAAAGCTAGCACTTTGTATGTTTGAACTCCCAATTGATCCAAATAGAACATCTAAAAATGTTATTAAAAAACTCCAAACCAAGGCATCTAATTCAAAACCTGAGAAAATCATTTGCAGGCCAAATATTGCGAATAAAAGTATTAATGACTCTGCGATAATTTTTAATTTGATTATGAAAGAACCTCCAATGAATAGAGCAGTTATTGAAGATGTGATTATAACTAAAAAAGTAAAGAAAATAATATTGTAAATAAATAGTTCCTTTCTTGAAAATGGCATAATATATAAAAGTTCTGCTTTTTGGTGTCTTATGTCATATACTATGAGACTGGAGGATAAAAAGAGCAATACAAGGGCTTTTAGCATTATCCCCGGTAAAATGAGTAAAAATGTCAAAAGTGCGATGCGCAATGTTTTTTCTTTTAATTCTTTCTGTATATATACATCCATTTTGGATATAAATTCATTCATTTTTCCATACCTCCTCAAAAATTAACATAGCAGTGTAGTAGTCTATTTGACTATTTTTGAGTTTTAATACACATTCTTTTATTATATCTATTACTTCTTTGTTTATATCAATATCTTTTTTTACAAAATATCCGATACCCTGTTCTGCTTCGAGGTAACCCTCATTTTTTAATTTTTCTAAAGCTTTTATAACAGTGTTTATATTTACGTCAAATATCACCTGTAAATCTCTTATAGATGGGAGTTGACTGCCTTTTTGAAGGTTACCTAATAAAATTTCTGATTTTATCATGTTTACTATTTGTAAATATGCAGGTATACCGCTGTGTTTATCAACTTTTCTTAGCATTTTTATCATCACTCTCTGATTAAATTTATAATGCCTGAATTTTTTATGTCGATAGGAGCGTTGTTTTTGTTTATAATTTTTAAAGAACCTCCTGTTGTATCTATATAAAATTTACCAGTTTCATCGAGAGCATTTAAGATTTCAAGTGTTCCGTTTAAAGAAGTGGCATTTATATTAAAATTATTAAATTTTGATTTTATATCAATATTTACACCAGTAGCGTCTAATATAATTTTATCAAAATCTAATTCTCCTTTTATGTTACTCCCTGTAGTATTGAGATTTAAATTTTTGCCTTTTAATTTGCCATTTAAGTCAAAACCTGTGCTATTTATGTTAATATTGTTTTCTATTTGTATGTTAGCATTTATTTTAGTTTTAGTAGAATTTATATTGAGGTTTTTTAATGACCCATTGCCTATTATTGTTAAAGAATTGCAGTCAATATTAAGCTTTTTTAATGTTTGAGTGCCAATTTGTATTACATAAGTATTATTGCCGGAAAAAGTGGCTTGTAAATGCATTATGTCTTTTTCTGTTTTTTGAATCAGATGTGATGGATATGCTAAGGTATTGTCATTTTCCACAAGTTCTAATTCTACATCTTGGGATGGTATTTTAATGTTTATAGTGCTTATACTTTCTATATTTACAGTACTGTCAGGTAATATCTTATCTTTTGAAATATTGTTATCAAAAAAACTTTCTTGCGGGACTTTTATGTGAAGTGCAGGCATGTTAATTTCTATATCATTATTTTTTGTGGATGTTTTTTCTTCAAATAAATAATTTTGTGGGACTTTTATGTGAATACCAGGCAAGTTTATTTCTATGCCATCAGTACCATCAGTACTTTTGGTATTACTATTTATAATGCTTAAGTTAGTCATGAAGAGGAATGGAGCTAGTAACAGGGCAGATATACTTAAAATTACAAATAATATTACGATTATTGCAATAATCGAAGATGCTTTCTTTATTTTAAATGGGAAAATACTTATTAGTAATATGAAAGACACAATAAAAAGCAATACTTTTAAAGAAACAAATGGAGAGATCCAGGCTAATAAGATGCTAACTACTGATGTGGTTACTCTTATAGTGGTACTTTCTTTAAAAGTTTTTACCATGGGCAAGTTTGAAGTTTTGCTTGAGAATAGGAAAATAAAACCGGTTACTAAAGCTATAAAAGTCACTAAAAATACAATAGTTTCGATTATATTTTGATTCATAAAATGACCTCCCAAACTTTTATACTGTTATATTATAATATAACAGTATAAAAGTATTTTGTCAAGGGGTATAGTTGATTTTTTAAAATATCTTCACAAGACGAAAAATTACAGAAGGATTTTAGAGATTTATGTAGAAATAATAAACTCAGGGAAGGCAAAAGCGGAATTTTACCACCTTGTTTAATAAAATTAGATGGGAAGGGGTAGAAAATGGATTATAAGGAGCTATTAAAGAAGCTTAGCGAAAGTCATGGAGTTTCCGGACATGAGAGAGGAATTTATGACCTTTTAAGAAAAGAATTTGAGGAGATTTCTGATGAGGTTTTAGAGGACAATTTTGGCAATCTTATTTTTAAAAAGAAAGGCACAAAAGGCAAGTACAAGGTGATGTTAGCCGCTCATTTAGATGAAATAGGCCTTATGGTAAAAGATATTGATGAGAAGGGATTTATAAAATTTACAACAGTAGGAGGAGTAGATCAGAGGACTCTTCCTTCCCAAGAAGTTATAGTTCATGGTAAAAAGGAATTATTGGGGGTTATAGGAAGTAAACCGCCACATCTTTTGTCTTCGGAGGATATGGAAAAAGCTATAAAGATTGAAGATATGTATGTGGATGTGGGGCTTCCTAAAAAAGAAGTAGAGGAATTAGTCAAAATTGGTGACATTATAACGATAAAAAGAGACTTCAGAGAGCTTTTAAATGATTATGTTTCTGGAAAGGCCTTAGACGATAGAGCCGGGATTGTTGTGATGGCAGTATGTCTTGATGAACTGAAAAAATTATATCATTATCATGATATATATGCAGTAGCTACTCTTCAGGAAGAGGTGGGGGTAAGAGGAGCTACGACTTCCGCTTATAACGTAGAGCCAGACATTGCAATTGCTATTGACGTTACCCATGGAAAAGCAAGAGGGGTTAGTCTGGAGATAGAGTTAGGTAAAGGACCTGCAATTGGAAAAGGTCCTAATATGCACCCAGCAGTATACAAGGGTTTAGTTGAAACAGCTAAAAATTATAATATAAATTATCAGGTGGAACCATTACCAGGTCCATCAGGAACAGACGCTTGGGCGATACAGGTTTCAAGAGAGGGCGTGCCAACAGGATTAGTATCAATACCTCTAAGATATATGCATACTTCAGTAGAAACTGGAAATATGAAAGATATAATAAGTAGCGGTAAACTTTTAGCTTATTATATAGCTAATCTTCCAGAAGAATTGGAGGGACACTTATGTTATTAAAGGAATTGACAGAGATAATGGGGGCTTCAGGAGATGAGAAGGAGATAAGGAATAAGATAAAAAGTATTGTTGAACCATATGTGGACAATGTTTATGTAGATAAAATAGGGAATTTGATAGCCTGCAAAAAAGGAAAAAAAGACAAACCTAAAATAATGTTAGCCGCCCATATGGATGAAGTAGGACTTATGGTAAAATCAGTCAATGAAGACGGGACGTTGAGTTTTTTTCCTGTGGGTGGTGTAGATAATAGAATACTTGTTGCCAAAACAGTAAAAGTAGGTGAAAAGGGAATAAATGGAGTAATAGGAGCAAAGCCAATACACCTTCAAAAGAGGGACGAACAGCAAAAGCCTCTTGACTTCGATTCTCTTTATATAGACATTGGTGCGACTTCAAAAGAAGAAGCTTTAAAACATGTTTCCACTGGTGATTATGTTTATTTTGACTCAAATTTTGAGATATTAGGAAATGGCTATGTGAAAGCGAAGGCTTTGGATGACAGAATAGGCTGTAATGTGCTGATAGAAATTCTGAAAAACGAGTATGAATATACTGTTTGTGCAGCTTTTACAGTGCAGGAAGAAGTAGGTTTAAGGGGAGCAGGTGTTGCAGCATATAATGTGGAACCCGACTTTGCCATAATTGTGGAAGGGACAGTTGCAGCGGATGTTACTGATTCAGCACCCCATTTAGTTTCTACGGAATTGGGCAAGGGACCTGCAATTTCTTTGATGGACAGGACAACTCTTTATGATAAAAAACTTATTGATAAAATTGCGAAAATAGCCGATGAGAATAAGGTACCTTATCAATTTAGGAGAATAGCCAGCGGCGGCAATGATGCAGGGAAAATCCATCTTACAAAAGGTGGCATAAAAACAATTGCTGTATCTGTCCCTTGCAGGTATATTCACTCTTTTAATTCTGTAGCCTTTTTAGAGGATTTTCATAACACAGTTAAATTGGTTGATTTGATAATTAAAAATATTGAGAAGGAGGCTTTAATATGAGTTTAAATATAGAGTTGATAAAAAAACTTACACAGACTTATGGACCTTCTGGAAGTGAGGAAAAGGTTTTAGAAATCATAAAAGAAGAAGTAAAGGATTTTTGTGATGAGATTACATATGATGCATTGGGGAATATGATATGCAGAAAAGCAGGAAAAGGTAAAAAAATAATGGTGGCTGCTCATACAGATGAAATAGGACTTATGATTACACATATAGAGGATGAAGGTTTCTTGAGATTTACAACTATTGGAGGGGTTTTTGTAGAACAGATAGTAGGGAGAAGAGTGGTTTTTAAAAATGGAGTTCAAGGAGTCATAGGAGTAGAACATTTGGAGGATAAAAAAGATTTTAGAATTGAAAAATTGTATATAGATATTGGAGTAAAGAATAAGGAAGAAGCTCAAAAATATGTCAATATTGGAGATAGTGCATCTTTTGCAGGCGAATTTATTGAAGCAGGTGATAGACTTATATCAAAGGCTTTTGATGATAGAATAGGCTGCTATGTAGCTATTGAGGCACTGAAAAATCTTAAAACAGAAAACAAGGTGTACTTTGTTTTTACAGTGCAAGAAGAAGTTGGCTTAAGAGGAGCTACTACAGCTGCTTATAACATACATCCAGATTTTGCTATAGCGGTTGATGTGACGTTAACAGGTGATACTCCTAAAGCTAAAAAGATGTCAGTATCTCTTGGTAAAGGTGCAGCTATAAAGGTAATGGACAGGTCAATAATAGTGAGCCCCTATGTGAGAGAAATGATGATTGAAACAGCTAAGGAGTATAATATTCCTTATCAGTTAGAAATATTGGAGTTTGGTGGGACTGATGCAGGGGCTATACATTTAACAAAAGGTGGTATACCATCAGGTGTCATATCAATTCCTACAAGATATACTCACAGCATATCAGAAATGGTGGATAAAAATGATGTGGAGGCAAGTATTAACCTCCTGATTAAAATACTAGAAAAATGAAGCAAAAGACCCTGCTTCTTACGCGGGGTCTTTTTATTTATGGACTTACGCATTTTCACTAGAGGTGCTATTTTTTGAATTTACAAGCCAGTTGACTATGAAAAATACAGCCACTATGAGGAGAACAAGCCCTGCTATTGCCCAAATAAGATTTTTAATATTGAATTTGAACATTTCAATCCCTCCTCGGGAAGAAAAAGTTTATTTTTCTTATCTTCATTGTACAAGATATTTGTGGTCATATCAACACTTTTTAAAATTAGCTAAAAGAACCGTCCCCTTCGTCTGATTTTAGGCGGTTATTCCAAATACTTTTTGCACTAGAGTTCCAAAAAGATATGATAAGACTGCTGCTCCAAGCCCTGTTACTACCATTTCTAAAACCTTTCCTTTTATAGACAGACTTTCTGACGCGACAGATACTACAATTCCTACTATAGAGAGGGCTATAGCTGCAAATACTACGGAAAATGCAAGAGCTACTAAAGAGGATGAGGTGATTATAAAGTAAGGCAAAACGGGGAATACGAGTCCTACAAGGTATGCAATACCTGTATACAAAGCAGATTTTATCTCATTTTCTGAAACATCCTCAGTTAAGAGGTTTGTCATGGCATCTTCATTGTTACTAAGTTTGTCTACAATTTCTGCTCCAACATCTTCTGGTATACCAGATTCTGATAGTTTATTTAAAAATTCCTCTTTTGCCCTGTCTTTTGAGACCTTAAATAAAAGTTCCATTTTCTTTTTTATACCTTCATTTACCTGTCTTTGAGATCTAACGGAGGTGTACGCTCCAATTGCCATAGAAAGAGCTCCTGCAACACCAACTACAAGACCTGCAGTACCAACGGTTATAGGACTTTTAGGATAAACAGCTGAAAGTCCTGTTACAGTTCCTAAGATTTCTACAAGGCCATCGTTCATTCCAAGTATAAAGTCTCTTATGTTTTCTATGCTGAATTTATCTTTTTGTCTGCTAAACATTTTTTCATGTTCCAGTTCATCTTCTATGATTTTTGAGAGAATTAATTTTTCTTTTTCTGTAAGAGAAGCTTCGTTAAAATAGCGATAATAGGATTCGGTACTTGTTGTTTCATTCATTTCAAGTATTGTGACGAATAATTTGCTTCCTAATAAAGTTCTCAACATTTTATAAGTAAAAAGCCTAAATTTACGAGATTTTTCTTCTGGAATTTCTATATTTCTGTCTTTTAAAAATTGATGCCAAAATTTTGCGTGAGCTTTTTCTATTTTTGCAAGTGCTTCAAAATTACTTTTAGTTTCTGGATTTTTCTCCACTTTTGCAAGGTATGTATAAAGGTCGGCAGCTTCAACTTCTTCTTTGTAAAAACTGATAGCTTGATCTATAGGATTCATTTGTCATACCGTCCTTTCTGAGTGAATTTTTAAATGAGCAAGAATAACGAAAAATAAAAGGATATACTAGTGCATATAATTCTACATATGATATATTTACAAAGTGATAAACATCCGTATATATTATACCACATTAGAATTAAAGCTAATGGTCACTTGCCTTTTGAAGAGATAAAAATGGAGGGAATGATCCCTCCATTTTTTATTCATCTTTTGCTAATTTTTCGTAGATTTTGTACCTTTCTTGAGCTAGTTTTTCAGCTTCTTCGAAGAGCTTTTGTGCTCTTTCTGGGAAGGTCTTTTCTAATGCTGAGAATCTAACTTCTCCTTTTAAGAAGTCTTGTACTGATAGTTTTGGTGGCTTAGAATCGAGGATGAATGGATTCTTTCCTTCTTTCTTGAGAAGCGGATTGTATCTATAGAGAACCCAATATCCTGCTTCTACAGCTTTCTTTTCTTCTAATTGGCTGCAGCTCATACCTTGTTTTATGCCGTGAGCAATACATGGAGCATACGCAATGATGAGAGATGGTCCTGGATAGCTTTCAGCTTCTACTAATGCCTTCACTAGTTGAGTTTGGCTTGCTCCCATTGCAACTTGTGCTACATATACATACCCGTATGTCATTGCCATTCTTCCTAAGTCTTTCTTGCCAATCGGTTTACCTGCTGCTGCAAATTGTGCTACTGCACCTACTGGTGTTGCCTTTGAAGATTGTCCACCTGTATTTGAATAAACTTCTGTATCGAATACCAAGACGTTTATATCTTCTCCCGAAGCAAGTACATGATCTAATCCGCCATAACCTATATCGTATGCCCAACCGTCGCCACCAAATATCCATTGAGACTTCTTAATGAGGTAATCTTTTCTTTCAAGTACTTCATTAATAAGCTCTTTTACTTTTGCGTCTTCTGCTTTATAGTTTTGAAGGATTGGTAACAATTTTATGGTAGCTTCTTTTGATTTTTTTCCGTCCATCATGTTGTCAAGCCAGAATTGCAATGCTTCTTTTAGCTCTGCTGTGATGTTAAGCTCCAACAGTTCTTTTACTATATCAGCTAATTTTGCTCTTTGTTGTTTTACAGCTAATGCCATGCCAAGACCAAATTCTGCGTTGTCTTCAAAAAGGGAATTTGCCCAAGCTGGTCCTTTTCCTTCATGGTTTGTACAATATGGTGTAGATGGTGCACTTGCTCCCCAAATTGAAGAACAACCTGTAGCATTCGCTATCATCATTCTATCGCCAAAAAGCTGTGTGACAAGTTTAGCGTAAGGTGTTTCACCGCATCCTGCGCAAGCACCTGAGAATTCAAGCAGAGGCTTTTCGAACTGGCTTCCTTTTACTGTTTCTTTGTTCATTGGGTTTTCTTTTGGTGATAAAGTCATTGCGTATTCCCAGTTCTTTGCTTCTTCCATTTGTGTTTCTAAAGGCTTCATTACAAGTGCTTTTTCTTTTGCAGGACACTCATTTACGCAAACGCCGCAACCTGTACAGTCAAGGACACTGACTTGAATTCTGTAGTATAGTCCTTCAAAGCCTTTTCCAATAGCCTTTTTAACTTTAAATCCTTCTGGTGCGTTTTTAACTTCCTCTTCTGTGAGCAAGAAGGGCCTTATTGCAGCATGTGGACATACAAAAGCGCATTGGTTACATTGTATACAGTTATCTATTTGCCACTCAGGTACGTCAACAGCAATTCCGCGTTTTTCATAAGCTGCAGTACCTGGTGGGAAGGTACCATCTTCTCTCCCAAGGAAGGCACTTACAGGAAGCTTGTCTCCTTCCAATCTATTCATTACATCGGCAACATTTTTAACAAAATCAGGTGCTTGTCTTTCTTCTTTTGGCTCATCTTCAGCGTCTGCCCAAGAAGCAGGTACTTCTACTTTGACTAAAGAATTTATACCTCTATCTACAGCCTCGTAGTTCATCTGTACTATCTTTTCGCCTTTATGTCCGTATTCTTTCACGATAGCTTCTTTTAAGTGTTTTACTGCCTCTTCAATTGGTATTATGTTTGTAAGCTTGAAGAAAGCGGATTGCATTATCATGTTAATTCTTCCGCCTAACCCTATTTCTTTTGCGATGTCTACAGCGTTGATGATGTAGAAGTTAATGTTATGTTTAGCTAAATATTTTTTAATTGAAGCAGGCAATTTCTTGTCTAATTCTTCAACTTTCCAATTGCAGTTTAGAAGGAAAGTACCGCCATCTTTTAATCCTGCCAATATGTCATAATTGTAAACGTAAGATTGCTTATGACAAGCGATAAAGTCTGCTTTGTTTATCAAATATGTTGACCTTATTGGTTTTTTGCCGAATCTTAAATGAGATACTGTTACACCGCCTGATTTCTTTGAGTCATAAGAGAAATATGCTTGCACGTATAAATCTGTGTTGTCACCTATGATCTTTATAGCGCTCTTATTTGCACCAACTGTACCATCAGAACCAAATCCCCAGAATTTGCAGCTAGTTGTCCCTTCTGGTGTTGTATCGACTTCTTCTCCTACAGGAAGTGATGTAAAGGTCACGTCATCAATTATTCCTATTGTGAAGTGGTCTTTTGGTTCATCAGCTTTGAGGTTGTCAAATACAGCAATGATTTGTGCAGGTGTAGTATCTTTTGAACCAAGACCATAACGACCACCAACAATTACTGGATGCAATTCGCTGTCAAAGAAAGCTGTTTTTACATCTTCATACAAAGGTTCACCAATTGAACCTGGTTCTTTTGTTCTATCGAGTACAGCTATCTTCTTAACAGTCTTTGGTATTACATCTAAGAAATGTTTTATAGAGAAAGGCCTATAAAGATGTACTTTTACGACACCTACTTTTTCTCCTTTTTTCAACAAGTAATCTACTGTTTCTTCAATGGTTTCTGTCACAGAACCCATTGCAATTATTATTCTTTCTGCATCTGGTGCGCCATAATAGTTGAACAGCTTATATTCTCTTCCTGTTAATTTCTTCATTTCATTCATGTAATATTCTACGATTTCAGGTATAGCATTGTAGAATCTATTGGCAGCTTCTCTTCCTTGGAAGAATATATCTGGGTTTTGAGCTGTACCTCTTGTTACAGGATGTTCTGGATTTAGTGCACTTTGTCTGAATGCTTTTAAAGCATCATAGTCTACAAGTTTTTTGAGGTCTTCATAATCTAAAACTTCGATTTTTTGCACTTCGTGAGATGTTCTAAATCCGTCAAAGAAATGCAAGAAGGGTACTCTTCCTTTAATTGCAGAAAGGTGTGCAACGCTTGCTAAATCCATTACTTCCTGCACACTGCCAGAAGCAAGCATAGCAAAACCTGTCTGACGGCATGCCATAACGTCAGAATGGTCACCAAAAATCGAAAGAGCATGTGTTGCAACGGCACGTGCACTTACATGGAATACTCCAGGTAAAAGCTCCCCTGCAATTTTGTACATGTTAGGAATCATTAAAAGAAGTCCTTGGGATGCAGTGAATGTCGTTGTTAGAGCTCCTGCTGCCAGTGATCCGTGAACAGCCCCTGCAGCACCTGCTTCTGACTGCATTTCAATAACTTTTACCGGCTGACCAAATATGTTCTTCCTTCCATGTGCACTCCACTCATCTACAACTTCTGCCATTGGAGACGATGGAGTTATGGGGTAAATCGCAGCTACTTCCGTAAAAGCATAAGCCACATGGGCAGCAGCTGTGTTACCATCCATGGTCTTCATTACTTTAGCCATTTCTTTACTCCTCTCCTTATTTAATAATTAAATAAAAGAATCGAAAAATCACCAATCAAAGAAGGATGTACCTGATATAGCACAGTATACAATATTTCATTTTATTATATAACAGGTATTTATAGAGTGTATAACAGGCCTCATTCATTTAGAATTTTGCTTTTATTAAAGCTATATAACAGGTACATAATTAATTATACCACACCAACAAAAAAAATTAAAACTTTTTTGCAACAAAAAAGGGATTTACTTATTCAAATGCCAGCTATATATTTATTTAGTGTAAAATTTAAGGATGCATTTGATTGCATCCTTCAGTTTGTTGACAAAGTAAAAAAATATTCAAAAGGAGATATTTTGTATCGTCGCTCCGATGTTCCAAAGCGACAAAACTAAAACTCGACCTTCAGGTTCCGGCAGGGTACCGGGCACAATCGGCATCCATGCCTTAAGGTGCCCGCCTCCGCCATCCGTGGCTACGGCCCTGCCTCCACCCTCCGTCTTGTTAAGTTTTGTTGCCGCTTTGTCACAAGTCACTCCTTATACAAAATATCTCCTTTACGAAAGTTTGTCTACAGTCTGAAGGATGCATTTGATTGCATCCTTAAATTTGTTTTATCTATGCTGAGGTTTTATTTTTGTTTGTAAAACATTATTTTTTATACTTTCTTTTCTTGTTTCATATCGTCTGTACATTAAGAAGGCGACGAGGGTGAAAAACACAGGCCCTATAATCATCCAGATAGTAGAACTTAAATCTCCTTCGATTGCTGGTTGAATTATAGTAAAGAAGTTAGCAAAGGCTACGGTTGCTGTGACTATTATTGTAGCAATAAAAGCACTTGACTCTGTTTTAAATATTTCAAAAGGCTTTTTAATGAGCTTGTTTTTCTTAAAAGAGAAGAAGGCTCCTGATAAAAATACATAAGGCAATGTCATAGCTACATTGGTCATCAAAATGAGTTTGGCAAAAAATTTAGCTGCAGCTTCTCCACCAAAAGAAACAAGAATAATCATTATGACTGCTATTGTGCATTGTACCCACATGGCATTTTTTGGTATTCCATTTTCTATTTTTCCGATTTTATTTGGCCATAACTCTGAAGGAGTTCCTTCTATTATTTGTTTTAAAGGCGCATAAGATAGTGTAAAAAAAGCACCGGTTAATGCTAAAAACATTGATAATCCCACATATCTTGCGAACCATGCACCAATTGCAAGAGAAGTAACTTCATTAAAACCTAAACTTTGACCTATTTTATAGCCTAAATTTTGCATTACTACATATGCCACGTTTGCCATATTTACATTTTGTGAACCTAATACTTCCTTCCAATTAGTGAATACTCCTACCATAAAGATTCCTAGTGAATATCCAATAGAGATAAGCAGGGCAGAGATTAATAGTCCTTTTGGAAAGTTTTTTTCTGGATTTTCTGTTTGGTCTACAAGTCCTCCTACTACTTCCAGTCCGCCATATGCAAATATAGCAAAAACTAGAAAAGCAAACATAGCAATAGTTGATTGATAAGCAGGGTTTGGTGAAACAACAAAAGAGTGAGATGAAACGATTGGTTGAGCAACTTTTCCACCGTTAGCGATTAGGACAAACATACCTCCTAAAAGTAAAACTATGTTTAATAAAGCAACAGCGGTTCCACCAACAGAGGTTATTTTTGAAATGCTTTTTAATCCTTTAGAAGCCACATAGGTTACTGTGATAACCCATACTACTCCTAAAAGTCCCAAAGTTTGAGTGGCTTTTAAACCCAAAAGACTCCAGGTAGAAGTTGTATCTTTTCCAAATAAAGCATTGGAAAGAGGTATCCATATAGAAGAACTAACGTTAACCATCCATATAATATAAGAAGCATACCACATAAAGGTTCCGATAAAAGCGTACTTTGGATTTACTGATTTTTCCATCCAAGAATAGATGCCGCCTTTTTCATCTTTAAATGCTGAACCATATTCTGCCATCATAAAAGCGTAGGGTATAAAGAAAGTTATACCCGATAAAATATACCATGGAATGGCCCCATATCCCATTAAATAGAAAGAACGAGGAATATTTGTGAAGCCAAACACTGAAGTAAAGATCATCAAAATGAGAGGAATCAAAGCCAATTTTTTTGTATCGTTTACATTTGATGCCATAAAAAACTTCCTCCTTACATAATTTTTATCTACTAAAATTTTTTAATATATACAAAAATATTTCAAAGCATATTATATAGCTTACTTTGGCATTTTGTCAATAGTTTCTCTTTTACAGTTTATCCAGATTATCTTTTAATAATACATCATTAAAACATAGAGATAACTGTCAAAAAAATTTGATAAGAAAAAAATGTATTTTTTTTTTTTTTTTTTTTTTTTTTTTTTTTTTTTTTTTTTTTTGAAACTTTTTTAAAATTGACATTACAAGAAACAAATGGTATAATTTTTTTGTCAAATTATGTCGAAAAGAAGGGAAAACTGTGGAAGTATACAATTACAGCGAGTATTATCTTATAAAGCATTTAATGACGAGTTTGAAACATTATCATTATATAACTTACTTACACAGTATAAGAGTTGCAAAACTTACTTATTTAGTTTCTAAAAAATTAGAATTACCCAAAGAAGAGCAAATTTATAATTGTAAGGGGGGATTATTACACGATATTGGTAAAGTATTAGTACCCGTTTCCATTCTTGACAAGCCAGGACCGCTTACAGAATTAGAATACGAGTTTGTGAAGATACATCCAACTTATGGCTCGGAGATGTTAAAAATTTTTCCTTCATTGAAGGATTTGGTCCCAGGTGTACTTTACCATCATGAAAGATTAGATGGTTCTGGCTATCCTTTTGGTGTCAGTATTATTCCTTTAAGTGCTCAAATAATAGGAATTTGTGATTCTTTTGATGCAATGACTACAAAAAGGCCTTATAATGAAAAGAGGTTAAAAAGTATACACGAGGCAATATTTGAATTAAAAACCCAACCCAAAAAATATAATTACAAAATCGTAGAAGCATTAGAAGAAGTTTTGTGGGAGAAAAAGGGGGATCAACAACACTTTATTTCGATATAATAGGAGGGTAACAAATGAAAAGTATCAAAACAAAACTGTTGGTGTTTATATTTTTGGTTATTCTAATTCCCCTTGTCATAACAGGATATTTTTCAACAAATATTGCAGAGAGTGTTCTTAAGAACAAGATAAACGATTCCAATCAAGCAGCTTTATCTGTTTTAAATAAGTACATAAATTCTTTTAAACAAAACACAGAATCAATGATTGAAATGTTAGCTGAATCAAATGCTATAATGAATTATGATGGAAGCAGTGCTTCAGATGAAGCAGTACTTAAAAAATTAGAAGAAGCAAAAAAATCTATGCCAGACGCTATGAATGTGTATTTTGCAACACCTGATAAAAAGATGATTTTGTACCCACCTCAAAAACTAGAAAATTATGATCCAACAGAAAGGCCATGGTATAAAGATGCTGAAAAAGCAGGAGGCAATATTGTCTGGACAGATCCTTATGAAGATTTTGCAAGTAAGATTCCCGAAATAACTATAACTAAAGCAGTTATGGACTCAAGTGGGAAATTATTAGGTGTTTTAGGAATTGATATAAGTTTAGAACAACTTTCTAAAAATATCTCTAGTGTTAAACTTGGAAAGACAGGTTACATATACATAATTACAAAAGATGGTATGACTATTACTCATCCGGATACTACTAAGTTGTTTACTTCTATAAAAAAATATGACTTTGGGGAAAAATTATTAAGTCTTAATAATGCTACTATACAATACACTTCAAACAATGTGTACAAGTTTGCCAGTGTGAGAAATCTTGACAGTTTTGGGTGGAAAGCAGTAGTTACAATGGAAAATAGCGAATTAACAAAAGATGTCACAAAAATACGAGATTTTGTAATCACTGTAAGTGTAATAGTATTACTCATTGGATTTTTAATAGCTTACTTCTTCGCAAATTCAATATCTTCAGGAATCAAAAGGGTAGTAACTGCTATGTCTGCAGCAGCTAAAGGAGATATTACGGTTAAAGCTAACGTAAAAGCAAAAGATGAAGTGGGAATATTGGCAAACAGTTTTAATACCATGGTGGAAGGAATAAGAAGACTTGTCTTTGACATAAAAAGCGTATCAGACTTTGTAAATCACTCAGCGGAAAACATGGCAGTTGCTTCTGAACAAGCAGCGCAAGCTACACAGGATGTGGCGAAAGCCATTGAAGAAATCGCACAAGGAGCTTCAAGTCAAGCAAAAGAGGCAGAAGAGAGCGCTAGTGCCACTGTGTTACTTGGGCAATTGATAGACCAATCCCTTAAAAACGCTGATGAGATAAACCAAGAAGTAGAGAATGTCAGCATGGTATCCAATGAAGGACTTGTCACTATAGATGACTTAATAGAAAAGACAAAACTGACAATAGAAGCGAATAACAATGTAAAAGAATCTACAAACTATCTCCTTGAAAAATCTGCAGAGATAAGCAAAATTGTAGAGACGATAACAGGCATAGCAGACCAGACAAATCTTTTATCACTAAACGCGGCAATAGAGGCAGCGAGAGCAGGAGAAGCAGGAAGAGGCTTTGCAGTTGTAGCAGATGAAGTGAGGAAATTGGCAGAACAGTCCTCACAGGCAGCGAGAAACATAGCAAACTTAATATCTGAGATACAAAGCACGATTAACGATACTTACAAGACAGTAGAAGACTCAACAAAATCGATAGAAAAGCAAAGCAATGTAGTCAATACCACAAAAGATGTGTTTGAAGGAATAATTCATGCAGTGAATTTTATAGTAGAAAAAATTGATAATCTTAATAAATCTTTAAAGGAGATAGAATCTCATAAGAACAAAATAGTTGATTCAATACAGAACATAGCGGCTGTATCAGAAGAGTCCGCGGCATCAGCGGAAGAAGTATCTGCAACATCACAGGAACAGTCGGCAATTGTGGAAGAGATGGCATCAACAGCAAATGAACTTAAGAATTATGCCAATACGCTTATGGAAGCAATTAAACAGTTCAAAGTAGAGTAAGCGGGAGAACTCCCGCTTCAGACTGTAGACAAACTTTCGTAAAGGAGATATTTTGCATAAGGAGTGACTTATTACAAAGCGATAACAAAACTTAGCAAGACCGAGGGCGGAGGCAGGGCCGAAGCCAAGGATGGCGGAGGCGGGCACCTTAAGGCATGGATGCCGATTGTGCCCGGTACCCTGCCGGAGCCCGAAGGTCGAGCTTTAGTTTTGTCGCTTTGGAACATCGGAACGACGATGCAAAATATCTCCTTTGAAAACTTTTTAACTTTGTCAACAAACTGAAGCGGGAGAACTCCCGCTTTTTAAATTTAAAAATGTATAAATATTAGCAGGATTTTTGAAGTGATAAATAGAAATATACTATATCACCAAATTAAAAAATTTATGGGGGGATTTAAATATGTCGAGGGTTATAAAAGCGCCAAGGGGGACCACACTACATTGCAAGAATTGGCAAATAGAGGCGCCTTATAGAACTTTGATGAACAATCTAGATCCGGAGGTAGCAGAGGACCCGTCGAATTTGATAGTGTATGGAGGAGCAGGTAAAGCCGCAAGGAATTGGGAAGCTTTTAATAAAATAGTAGAGAGTTTGGAAAATTTAGAAGAAGATGAAACACTTCTCATCCAATCTGGGAAACCTGTAGGAATCTTTAAAACTCATACAATGGCACCAAGAGTGCTCATATCCAATGCAATGTTAGTACCTGCATGGGCTAATTGGGAAAATTTCTGGGACCTTGAGGCAAAAGGGCTTACCATGTATGGGCAAATGACAGCAGGAAGTTGGATATATATAGGGACACAAGGGATAATAGAAGGAACTTTTGAGACTTTTGCAGCTCTTGCTAAAAAACATTTTGATGGAACATTGAAGGGAAAGTTTGTACTAACTGCAGGACTTGGAGGTATGAGTGGAGCTCAGCCTTTGGCTATTACCATGTTGGATGGCGCTTGTCTTATAGTAGAAGTGGACAGAAATAGAATACAGAGAAGATTAGATACTAAATACCTTGATGTAATGACAGACAATCTTGACAAAGCTTTAGAAATGGTTTTGAAAGCAAAAGAAGAAGGAAAGCCTTTGTCAGTTGGACTTGTCGGAAATGCCGCAGATGTGCATCCTGAGCTTGTAAGAAGGGGAATAATTCCAGACGTTGTAACAGACCAGACATCAGCCCATGACCCATTAAATGGGTATGTGCCAAATGGAATGACACTAGAAGAGGCATTTGCTCTTAGAAAATCAAATCCAGAGGAATATATAAAGAGAGCTAAAAAGGCTATGGCAGAGCACGTTTCAGCAATGCTTGAGATGCAAAAAAGAGGAGCAATAGCTTTTGATTATGGCAACAACATAAGGAGAATGGCTTATGATGAAGGGGTAAAAGAGGCTTTTAATATCCCAGGTTATGTTCCTGAGTATATAAGAGATTTATTCTCTGAAGGGAAAGGACCTTTCCGCTGGATTGCATTATCAGGTGACCCTGAGGATATTTTCAAGACTGACGAAAAAATTTTAGAACTTTTCCCTGAAGATACACTGCTTGAAAGATGGATTAGGTTAGCGAGAGAAAAGATTAAATTCCAAGGATTGCCTGCGAGGATTTGCTGGTTAGGATATGGTCAGAGAGCGGAATTTGGCCTTGCAATAAATGAAATGGTGAGAAAAGGCGAACTGAAAGCTCCTATTGTAATAGGCCGTGACCACCATGATACGGGTTCTGTCGCATCCCCTTACAGAGAAACGGAGGCAATGAAAGACGGCAGTGATGCTATCGCAGATTGGCCAATACTTAACGCCTTGTTAAATACTGCTTCAGGAGCTACATGGGTATCAGTACATCACGGCGGGGGAGTTGGAATAGGATATTCAATACACGCAGGAGTAGTAGTGTGTGCCGATGGAACAAAAGAGTCTGACTTGAGAATAGAGCGAGTTTTGACTTCTGACCCTGGTTCTGGTGTTATGAGACATGCAGATGCTGGATATGAAATTGCAATAAGAACTGCGAAAGAAAAAGGAATAAAAATGCCTATGCTAAAATAACGTTGGAAAGGATGAGGAAATAAATGGATCAGATAATTGAATGTGTACCTAATTTTAGTGAAGGAAGAGACCAAGAAAAAATAGCACAGCTTGTCAAAGAAGTTGTGTCGACGGAAGGAGTAAAGCTTTTGGATTACTCTTCCGATAAAGACCACAACAGGACAGTTATAACCTTTTGTGGAGATGCAAAGGGAGTAAAAGAGGCGGCTTTTAAGCTCATTAAAAAAGCTTCAGAAATAATTGATATGAGGTACCATAAAGGGGAGCATCCAAGGATTGGGGCAACAGATGTTGTACCCTTTATACCTGTAAAAAATGCTACAATGGAAGAATGTGTACAGATTGCGAGAGAAGTAGGAGAAAGGGTTGGAAGAGAGCTTAATATACCTGTGTATTTATATGAAGAAGCTGCTACAACTCTTGAAAGAAAAAATTTAGAAAATATAAGGCGGGGAGAATATGAAGGCTTTTTTGAAAAGATAAAACAGCCGGAATGGAAGCCAGACTTTGGTCCGCAGGAGATGAACCCAAAGAGCGGTGCGACAGTGATTGGCGCAAGAAATTTTCTCATTGCCTACAATGTCAATATTGCTACAGACAATATCGATATAGCTAATAAAATTGCTAAAGCTATCCGATTTTCAAGCGGCGGTTACCGGTATGTGAAGGCGATGGGTGTGGAATTAAAAGAGAGAGGAATTGTGCAGGTGTCGATGAACCTTACTGATTTTAATAAAACACCTATTTACAGAGTTTTTGAAACAATTAAAGCAGAAGCTTTAAGGTATGGGGTAAATGTTATAGGTAGTGAAATAATAGGGCTTGTGCCAGCAAAAGCTTTGTTTGATGTGGCAGATTATTATTTAAGAATAGAGAACTTTTCTGAAAATATGGTTTTAGAAAACAGAATATACGAATGAGGTGTTAAAATGGAGGCAGATTTGTTAATATACAACATTAAGAAAATTTATACACCTCTTGGCAATTGCCCACTATGTGGAAGTGACATGGAAAATATAGAAGAAATTGAAGATGCTTATATTGCAATAAAAGATGGGAAAATTTTAGCGGCAGGAAAATCACCTGCCGCAATTTCTGCAAAAGAAAAAATTGACGCAAAAGGCATGATTGCAATTCCTGGATTTGTAGACCCTCATACTCATCTTATACATTATGGCTCAAGAGAAAATGAAGTGGCACTTAAATTAAAAGGGTATTGTTATGTAGACATATTAAAGCAAGGTGGAGGAATACTTTCTACTGTTAATGCAACCAGAAATGCTTCTGATGACCAATTGATAGAAAAAGCTATGAAAAGCCTTGATATAATGCTATCTCATGGCACTACTACTGTAGAAGTAAAAAGCGGATATGGACTTAGCACAGAAGAAGAGATAAGGCTTTTAAGACTTATGAATAAGCTTAATTCAATCTCTCTTGTGGATATTGTTCCTACTTTTTTAGGGGCTCATTCAATACCTACGGAGTTTAAGGAGAATTCTTGGGGATATGTTGATAAAGTTGCAAAAGAAATGATTCCAAAAGTAAAAGAGGAAAATCTTGCAGAGTTTTGTGATGTTTTTTGCGAAGATGGAGCTTTTGACTATGAACAGTCTAAAAAGATATTAGAAGAGGCTAAAAAGCAGGGAATGAAACTTAAAATTCACGCTGATGAGTTGACACAAAGTGGTGGAGGAGAATTGGCGGGAATATTAGGTGCTGTAAGCGCAGACCATCTTGAAGAGGTATCTGAAAAAGGAATTGAACTTATGAAAAAAGCAGGTACTGTAGGGGTACTTCTTCCTGGAGTTTCTTACTTTTTAGATAGACCTTATGCCAATGCAAGAAAATTAATTGAAAAAGGTCTTGCTGTGGCTCTTGGTACGGATTACAACCCGGGGACAAGTCCTACAGAAAATTTACAGCTTATAATGTCTTTTGCGTATATAAAAATGAAAATGTCTGCCAAAGAGATTTTAACTGGTGTAACTTTAAATGCAGCTTGTGCTATTGATAAGGGGAATGAAATAGGCACAATAGAAAAGGGTAAAAAGGCAGACATACTCTTAATTGATGCGCCCAATCTTGACTATATAATGTATCATTTTGGGATTAACCATGTAAATACAGTTATAAAGTCAAAAGGGGACAAAGCAGTTGTTATTGGAGTAGGATAGAGATAAGGTATAATGTTAAATATTTTTTAAATAGGATATTTTGCATCGTCACTCCGGTGTTCCAAAGCGACAAAACTAAACTAGACCCTCGGGTTCCGGCAGGGTAACGGGCACATTCGACATCCTTGTCTTAGTGCCCGCCTCCGCCATCCTTGGCTTCGGCCCTGCCTCCACCCTCGGTCTTGTTAAGTTTTGTTATCGCTTTGTCACAAGTCGCACCGATTGCAAAATATCCTATTTCCGAAAGTTTGTCTACAGTCTGAAATCCACAGTACATACTGTGGATTTTTTAAGATTCATATGACTTTCATAACTTCTTGTATATGCAAAGATTTTTCACCGTCCTCATATAGCAGAGTAATGTTTTGTTCTATCCCTTTACTGCACCGGCGGTTAATCCGGATATTATCCTCTTTTGGAATATGAGTACCATTATGATAAGAGGTACTGTTACGACAACAGAAGCCGCTGCAATATCTCCCCAAGGAAGGTCATGTTCTCCAGGAAACATGGCTATACCGACGGGTACTGTTCTCATTGAGTCTTGTGTGTTAAATACAAGGGCAAAGAGAAATTCATTCCATGCTGCTATAAACGTGAGAATGGCAGTTGTGAACATGCCAGGAGTAGCAAGAGGCATTATTATCTTTAGAAATGCTTGCATAGGAGTAGCACCATCTACTTTTGCGGATTCTTCAAGTTCAAAAGGAATTTCTCTAAAAAATGAGGTTAAAATCCATAAAGAAAGGGGAATTGCAAAAGTAGTGTATGTCAATATAAGACCTAGATAGCTATTTAATAAGTTTACATTTTTTAGAAAAATAAACAGGGGGCTTACAATAGCTATTCCAGGAAACATTGATACAGACAAAACTAAAGATAGTATTATTGATTTCCCTTTAAATTTAAGCCTTGCTAAGGCATATGCTGCAAAAGAAGATACAAAAAGACTAAAAAGAGTGGTAGATGAAGCAACAATAAAACTATTTTTCAAATAGGTTAAAAAAGGGCGTTTAGTAAATACATTTATATAATATCCTGTATAAATCTTACTTGGAATCCATGTTGGAGGAATACTAAATAGTTCTTGTGGAGTTTTAAAGGAGGTAAGTGTTTGCCATAGGAAAGGGAAAATTATATATACAAGGAATATTGTTAAAAAAATATAGAAGATAATTTGGTTTATGGTATTTTTAAGCTTCATTTTTAAATCACCTCATTTCAAAATGCTTTTATCCAAAAGCTTTATATAGAACATTGCAAAAATGAAAACAAAGATGAATATTATAACAGCTATTGCTGAACCAATTCCAAAGTCAAGATTTCTGAAGAGGGTTTTATATGCATATATAGAAAGAGTCTCTGTTGAATTACCAGGTCCTCCTCCTGTCATTACAAAAATGAGGTCAAATACTCTAAAAGCGTCTAATGTTCTGAATATGAGAGCAACTAAGATTGTAGGTTTTAATAATGGTAAAGTGATACTAAAAAATTGCCTTATACTTCCTGCTCCATCTACTTTTGCTGCTTCATAAAGGTCTTGGGATATATTCTGTAGCCCGGCAAGCAACAACAATGCCATGAAAGGTGCAGTTTTCCATACATCTGCAAATATAGCTGCCGACATTGCTGAAGAAGGGTTTCCAAGCCATGCTTTATAACTGCTTATTAAACCTATTTTCATTAAAATATCATTTAATACGCCAAACTGATCATTATAAATGAATTTCCACATAAGAGCTGATATTACAGTCGGAATTGCCCATGGAATTAACACAGCAGCTCTTACCAATCCTGTCCCTTTAAATTTTTTATTCATCAAAAGTGCCATTACCATTCCAAGTACTAATTCCAGCGCTACAGATACAACTGTAAAGAATACTGTGTTTAAGGTTGCAGACCAAAATCTAGAATCAGAGAATAGTGTGCCGTAATTCTGAAGACCAACAAAGTGTGTGAGCCCAGGAAGCTGCAATTTCATGTAATAAAGACTTAACTTAAAAGTATTTAATACAGGATATAAAGCTATTGCAATAATACAAAGTAAGGCTGGAGCAACTAATATATATCCCAATGTGGCTTCACTTAGTTGGAACTTAGATTGTTTAGTTGGAGACGTTAAATTTTTTTGCTCTATCACGTTACCACCTCTTTATATTAAGTGGCAGCAAAAAGCTGCCACTTTGGATTTATATGAAGAAGTACTATTTACCGTTATTCTTTATTATTTCATCAAGGTCTTTTGCTACATTTTTAACAGCTTGTTCAGGTGAAATTTCTCCTGTTAAAGCTTTATGGAAATTAATTTGCATTGAATCAGACATTTGTGGATAAAATGGGGATACTGGTCTTGGTTTAGCTGTTATGAATACATCATAAAAATCTGCCCAATAGGGATTTTTTGCTAAAACTTCTTTGTCCTGATATAAAGATTTTATTGTTGGGAGATTGCCACCTTCTAAAGCTGTAATTTTTTGTCCTTCTTCACTTGTTACGAATTCAATGAATTTCCATGCTTCTTCAGGATGCTTTGAATATTTGTTTATACCGAGATTCCATCCACCTAAAACTGGAGTGCCAACTTTGCCGTCTTTTCCTCTTGGAATAGGTGCTATACCAACTTTACCTTTTACAGGCGAATCATCAGAATTAAGCAATGACCAAGCATAAGGCCAGTTTCTCATAAAGATTGCTTCTCCTTGCTGGAACACATTTCTTGCATCTTCTTCTTGATATGTTGTAACACCAGGAGGTGCTATTTTAACTAAATCAACTAAATATTGTAAACCACCGATGGCTTGTGGAGTGTCAATAACAACTTTGTTTCCATCTAATACATTACCACCATTACTTCCAATTAATTCTAGAGCATCACATACTAAACCTTCATATTGATTGCCTTGAAATACTATGCCGTATTTTGTCCCGCCTTTACCAACGTTTTCTTTTGCCATTTGAATTAATTCATCCCAAGTTTTGGGAGGAGTGTTTATAATATCTTTTCTATAATAAAGGACTCCTGCGTCTGTAAATCTTGGCACTGCCCACACATGGCCATTATATGTTACTGCTTCAACGGGTCCCGGTAAAAACTTATCTCTCATTTCTTTTGTAAATTTATCATCTAACGGGAGTAACCAATTAGCAGCAGCAAATTCAGGTGTCCAGATAATGTCCATTGCTAAAACATCAATACTTGAATCACCTGCGGATAATGCTGTAACATAAGAATTGTGCTGGTCATCTGTGGAATTAGGTAGTTCTTGAACTTTGACTTTAATGTTTGGATATTTTTTTTCAAAAGCTTCGACTAATTTTTGAGTTGCTGGTGTAGAGTCTTTACCTGTAGAATAGGTAATTGTGACTGGTTCATTCTTAGAAGTATTATTTGAAGGAGATGAGGTTGTGTTTGAACCACAACCGGCAATTAGAGTTCCTATTAATGCCAGTGAAATTATTGATGCTAGGATTTTATTTTTTTTACCCATCTAAATTCCCCCTTAAATAGTATTGGTGTTGTATAATAATTATATAAGAAATCGGTTGCGAAAATAATGTGACATTTTTAATATTTTGTGTATTTTTTTATAAACTTTTAATTATAAAGAAGGTAGTTTGTATATTCTGTTGAAATATTTATATAAAAGGTGGTTTTTATGTTATACAAAAAAATTTTACTTTCATACATTTTAATAATAGTTATACCGCTCATAATGGTGGCGGCGATAACAGGCAATATTACATCAAGATATATAAATGAAGAGGTAAAAAAGACTACTTTTCAGACCCTAAATCAGGCAAATAAAAATATATCAAAAATGCTAGAAAATATGAAAAATGCTATATTATATATTTCAATGAATAAAGAACTTCAGTATAATTTATCACGCAATGGGGGAGAAACTCCTTTTCAAATAAACAGAGAAGTTACAGCTATAAGAAACAGTATATTATATCCCGGAATATTTAATGAAAATTATTCTTCTGTAGAAATTTTTGCTTTGCATAAAAATCAATATCCAATGAGATTAGAACAAAATGATGTGATGTCTTCAAAAGTAGTAGAAAACAAAGTGTGGTACAAAAAGACTATACAGCAAAATGGCAGGTTGTACTGGTATATAAGCGACGATTTTGGAAGACAAATGATTTCTGTTTCAAGGTTGGTTTTCGATATAAAAGATTTTGCCAAACCTATAGCAGTTATTTCTGTAGATACGGACATATCCAAAATTGCTTCAGTGTTATCTGATATACACCTGGGGAAAACAGGTAAGGTATATCTAGTTGATGATAAGGGAGGGCTCATATATTCCGAGGACAAAAGCTTTTTATATCGTTATACCACTAAATTATACAATATGAGTGCTGGAACTGATTTTGTTACTATAAATGGTAATAAAATAATGGTTATATACAATACTCTACCTCAAAATGGGTGGAAACTTGTTGGCATGGTATCTATGGCTGAACTTAATGAAAAAGCTGAGATGATAAAAAACTTTATCTATCTTACTGCGCTTTTGAGTCTTGTAATTGCAGCCTTAATTTCTCTTTATTTTTCATACAGTATTTCACAGCCAATAATAAAACTTGCTGCTGAAATGAAAAAAGTTGAAAAAGGTAATTTTAACATAAGTGTTGAAGAAAACTGGGGTGGAGAAATAGGAGTATTATATTCAAGTTTTAACTACATGATAAAAAGGATAAATGAACTTATACATGAAGTGTATTTATCAAAAATAAAGGAAAAAGACGCGGAATTAAAAGCTTTGCAGGCACAGATAAATCCACATTTTTTATACAACACACTTGATACTGTAAATTGGTTGGCAGTAAAACATAATGTACCTGAAATAAGTAAGATTGTAAATTCTTTAGCATCAATTTTGAGATACAGCATCAATAAAGGGAATGATGTAACTACTGTTGAAAATGAATTGAAGCATGTTAAAAGCTATATTACAATTCAAAAAATCAGATTTAAAGATAAGTTTGAGGTGAGTTTTAATATAGATAAAAGAGTTTTACACTACAAGACGATAAAGTTAATTTTGCAGCCTCTTGTTGAAAATGCAATAATTCATGGGATAGAGACTTATGAAGGAAAAGGGAAAATTTTGATTAACGGTTATTTAGATGGTGAAAAAATTGTATTCGAGGTCATAAACAATGGTAATCCTATAGATTTAGATTTAGTAAATAAACTATTGGATTCGCCAGCAGATGATAAAGATAGCTATGGAATACAAAATGTTAATGAAAGGATTAAGTTATATTATGGGGAAGAGTATGGACTTTATTACCAAGCAATAGATAGCAATACTGTTGCCCGAATTGTAATTCCTGCTGTTTTGTGAGGTGGATTCTATGAAAATTTTAATTGTAGATGATGAACCGATTGTAAGAGAAGGGCTTAAAAATAATGTTAGTTGGCAGGAGCTAGATTTACGTGTGGTAGGTTGCGAAGCCAATGGAAAAAGTGCTCTTGATGTGTTTAACAGAGAACAACCTGATATAATTTTAACGGATATACGCATGCCCTTTATGGATGGACTCGAACTTACAAGGGAAGTCAAAAAGCTAGACCCTTTAGTTGTGGTAATTTTGTTAAGTGCATATGATGATTTTAAATATGCTCAACAAGCTATAAGGTTAGGAGCCTTTGATTATATTTTAAAACCTATAGATATTGACACTTTAAAAGAAACTGTAAGACGAGCGGTTTTAAAAAGAAAAGAATTATTGGACAAAGAAAAGGAACCATTGCCATCATTGAACAAAAAAGATTTGAAATTTTTTAAAGCGGAATATTATAAATATCCTTTAAAATTGGAAGAGGAATTGTCAAAAGCGATAAAACGGGGAGATAAAGAATTGGCTCTTAACATTTTTAACAATATTTGGAATGAGTTTCAGGAGAAAGATTATACAGAAGACTTTATAAAAAGATGGGGTTTAGAGCTTGTTGCAGTTATTACGCGGTCACTTATAGAAATTGGAGAAAATGCAGATATTTTATTTAAAGAAACGGACCCTTGGAGACAAATTTCAGATGTGTCTACTAAAGAAAAACTTCGCGAATGGATGAGAAACATAATAGAAGTAGTATGTGAATATGTTTCTCTTACTAAAAACTCTAAAAACAAAAAATTAGTTGATGAGGCTATCAAACTAATACAAGAAAATTATAGTGATTTAAATATTTCTTTAAATAGCATTGCTGAAAAGTTATATATAACTCCAAACTATTTAAGTACTTTATTTAAAAGTGAAATGGGTGTCACATTTTCAGATTATTTAACAGCTTACAGGATTGAAAAAGCGAAGGAGCTTTTAAAAGATGTAAAGGTAAAAATATACGAAGTAGCTGAAGCTGTTGGATATACTGATCAACATTATTTTAGCAAAGTTTTTAAAAACATAACGGGTTTTACTCCAAAAGAGTATAGAGAAAAAATATTGTAACAATTTTTTTGGCAGTTGTATTACGGAAATTATATATCATTGGTATAATAGGTAGTGGGGGAAAATATATACACAGAGAAGGAGATGATTTTATGTTAATTGATGATTCATTAAAGGAGTATATTGAAAAAGTGGCCTCAAAATCACCAACACCGGGAGGAGGAAGTGTATCGGCGGTATCAGCAAGCCTTGGGATTGCCCTTTCTTCTATGGTTTACAATCTTACAATAGGGCGAAAATTTTACGAGGAATATACTGACGATATTAAAGAAGAGATTCAACAAGGGCTTAGTATATGTAATCGACTTCTTGCAGAATATGTAAAGCTTATTGATGAAGACACTGTAGCTTATGACGAAGTGATGAAGGCCCTTAAAATGCCAAAAGATACTGAAGAAAATAAAAAAATAAGAAACGAAGCACTTCAAAAAGCTTATATTAACGCTATGAATGTTCCTCTAAAACTTGCGAGATTATGTGGAGAGGCATTTACCCCGACGATGTTGATTGCGGAATACGGGAATCCTAATGCCATATCTGACGCGGCAGTCGGGGCTATTCTACTATATGCGGCAATAGAAGGAGCTGTTTTAAATGTTAAGGTGAATATTCCATACATTAAAGATAGAGAAATTACTGAAAGTGCAAATAAAGAATGTGATGAGATTTTGGCAAAATACAAAAATATAAGGGATGAAATTGTAAATAAAGTTTTAAGTAAAATTTCTCAATAGAGTGCGATTAGCACTCTTCAGTTTGTTAACAAAGTTAAAAAATATTCAAAGGAGATATTTTGCATAGTCGCTCCGATGTTCCAAAGCGACAAAACTAAAGCTCGACCTTCAGGTTCCGGCAGGGTACCGGGCACAATCGGCATCCATGCCTTAAGGTGCCCGCCTTCGCCATCCATGGCTTCGGCCCTGCCTTCACCCTCGGTCTTGCTAAGTTTTGTTACCGCTTTGTAACAAGTCGCTTCTTATGCAAAATATCTCCTTTACGAAAGTTTGTCTACAGTCTGTAGAGTGCGATTAGCACTCTTAATTTTATGCTTTTTTATGAAAATATTGCCTAAAAAATAAGCTTTAAATTTTGTATAAAAAATTGTTGCTGCAGAAATATAAAGAAAAGAGAAGATTTTGAAAGATATATATAAAAGAGCTTACTAAAATAACTTATTTTAGAATTTGTAACAAGAGATTAATAAAGTTATAATAAGGTTAGATGTCAGACAAGTCTATATGTTTACTACTTGTATAAGTAGTAAACGGTAACAAAAATTTTTATAGGAGGTTATATGATGAAGAAGTGGCGTGTTGTTTTAGCATCTGTGTTGGTCTTGCTGCTGTCAGTATCAGTATTCTTATCAGGATGTTCTTCAAAGACAAAGCAAGAAAGTACACAACCTCAAACTACTACACAAGAGGCTAAAAACAAAAACTTTAAAGTAGGGTTAGTTACAGATGTTGGTGGTATTAATGATCACAGCTTTAACCAGATGGCTTATGAAGGCTTACAAAGAGCTGCTAAAGAATTGGGTGTTACAGTTAACGTAATACAATCAAAGCAAATGACGGACTACGTTCCAAATTTAACAAATTTTGCACAACAAGGTTATAACTTAATAATTGCAGTAGGTTTTATGATGCATGATGCTATTGAAGAAGTATCACAAAAATTCCCAGATACAAAATTTATGATAATTGACTCAGAAGTTACAGACAGACCTAATGTTTCATCAGCTATGTTTAAGACAGAACAATGTGGCTATCTTGTAGGTGCAATGGCTGGATTAATGGAAAAAGAAAAGGCTGGAAAAGTAAAAGGTACAAACGTAATAGGTGTTGTTGGTGGGATGCAGATACCACCAGTTGATAGCTATATTGCAGGTTATCAACAAGGAGCAAAGGCTGTTAATCCAGATGTCAAAGTTATTGTGAACTATACAAATAATTTCAATGACCCTGCTGCAGGTAAACAAATGGCTTTGACGGAGATAAGCCAGGGTGCAGAAATCATTTTCCAAGTTGCTGGTGGCACTGGTGACGGAGTAATAAAAGCGGCACAAGAGAAAAACGTATATGCTATTGGTGTTGATGCAGACCAGAGTTATCTGGCACCTGATAATGTTTTAACTTCTGCTATGAAGAGGGTTGATGTTGCCACCTTCGACATTATAAAGGATACTTTAAATGGTAACTTCAAGAGTGGTATTGTATACTTTGATTTGAAAAATGATGGTGTTGGAATAGGAAAAGTGAACAAAGATGTTCCGCAATCTATCGTAGATAAAGTTAATCAATTAGCTCAAGATATTAAAGACGGCAAAATAACAATATCCGATAAAGTTTCAAAATAAACTAAAATCAAAAAAACGGGGCTCATGCTTTGAGCCCCTTTTTGGAGGTAGGAGTATGAGTGCTATATTGGAAGTAAAAAATATTACGAAAGTATTTCCTAAAGTTGTAGCAAATGACAATGTCAATCTCACAGTTGAAAAAGGGGAAATTCACGCGATACTTGGAGAAAATGGCGCTGGTAAATCTACTTTAATGAATATTATATATGGGTTGTATAAACCAGATTCAGGTAAACTTATTTTTGATGGGGAAGAACTCAATCTAAGTGGTCCCCATGAAGCAATTGAAAAAGGCATAGGAATGGTGCACCAGCATTTTATGCTTATTCCTGTTTTAACAGTTGCAGAAAATATTGTATTAGGAGCAGAGCCTAAAGGTATAACTTATGATAGAAAAAAAGCAAATGAACTGATAAAAGAAATTTCACAAAAATATCATCTTGAAATAGACCCTGAAGCGAAAGTAAAAGATTTATCTGTTGGCCTTCAGCAGAGAGTTGAGATTTTAAAAGCTTTCTATAGAAAAGCGAAACTTTTAATTTTAGATGAGCCGACAGCTATGCTTACTCCTCAGGAAACAGAAAAATTATTTGAAATAATGAGGGGTCTTGTAAAACAAGGTATGTCTATAATATTTATAAGCCACAAGTTAGAAGAAGTCCTGGAAATTTCTGATAGAGTTACTGTTATGAGGCGAGGTAAAACTGTTGGTACTTTGAACACAAAAGAAACAAATGAGCAAGACCTTGCTAATTTGATGGTAGGTAGAGAAGTAGTACTCCGAATAGAAAAGACTGAGTACAAACCAGGGAATGTCGCTTTAAGTGTTAAGAATTTAAGCGTAGTTGACCAGCAGAATATTCCTAAGATTAAAGATGTAAGCTTTGATATACACGAAGGAGAAATTTTCGGACTGGCAGGTATTGATGGAAATGGGCAATTAGAATTGGTGGAAGCTATAATGGGATTAAGGCCTAAGAAATCAGGCAATATTTTATTTTATGGAAAAGATGTTACAAATTTCTCTACAAAACAACTTTATAGAGAGGGAATATCCTATATTCCACAAGATAGGCAAGCAGATGGACTTGTTTTGGATTTTACAATTGCAGAAAATTTGATTTTGAGAGAATATAGAGATCCTACCTATTCTCGTTATGGTGTAATTCAATATAAAAAGGTTTATGAAAACGCCGAGAGAAAAGTCAAAGAGTTTGACGTAAGGCCTCCTGAGTACATGCTTAAGGCTCGTGGTTTATCAGGAGGGAATCAGCAAAAGGTTATTTTAGCAAGAGAGGTAGGATACAATCCTAAGCTTTTAATTGCGGTTCAGCCAACACGTGGAATGGACGTTGGTGCTATAGAATATATTCACAAGAGAATACTTGAATTAAGAGACAGAGGCGCTGCTGTATTTCTCGTTTCGTTAGAATTAGAAGAGATAATGTCATTATCAGATAGAATTGGAGTTATATACAATGGCCAGCTTATGGATATTTTGGATGGCAAGACTGCAACAAGAGAGCAAATAGGAATGCTTATGGCTGGTTCACGATTTGATAAGACGACATTGGAGGCGAGATAATGAAGAATATTTTAAAAGAACTTTATATACCAGTTGTAGCGGTGCTTATAGCCATTGTAATAGGTTCTATCATAATGATTATTACTGGTTTTAATCCTATTAATGCGTATGCTTCATTATTTATTGGAGCTTTTGGTTCAGTCAATAACATTGCAAATACTCTTGCAAATGCTGTGCCACTCATTTTAACAGGACTAGGCGTAGCCATTTCCTTTAAAGCTGGACTTTTCAATATAGGTGCAGAAGGTCAATATTGGATAGGAGCAATTGTAGGTGTTTGGATTGGTTACAGTTTCAGTGGGCTTCCTTGGTATATTCATATACCTTTTGCACTTATAGCTGCGATGATAGCAGGAGGACTTTGGGCAGGACTCATTCCAGGACTTGCAAAAGCATATACCGGTGCGAATGAGGTTATAACTACCATGATGATGAGCTATATCGCGATATATTTTAGTCACTTTTTACTTGAGTTTGGTCCTATGATGGAAAAGGGAACAATTCCTCAATCTCCTGTAATTAAGGAAAGTGCAGTAATACCATTTTTGATTCAAAACACTCAGCTTTCTTACGGAATTTTTATTGCTCTTGTTGCCGCAGTTTTTGTATATTGGCTTATGTTTAAAACAACCTGGGGATTCGAAATGAGAGCAGTAGGATATAATCAAAGAGCAGCAAGGTACGCAGGAATGAATGTGCCTTTGAATATGGTGCTTTCATTAGGATTAAGCGGTGTATTTGCAGGACTTGCTGGTGCTGTCCAGATGTTAGGAGTACAGCATAGACTCTATGATAGTTTTACTTCTGGATATGGCTATACAGCAATAGTTGTAGCCTTACTTGCAAACAATAATCCAATAGGAGTTATATTTGCAGCAATTTTGTTTGCTGCTTTAGGTACAGGTTCTCAATATATGCAGCTTAATGCGCAGGTACCGGGTCAAATGGCAGACGTTATTACAGGGCTTATAGTATTTTTTGTTGCAGCTCATAGAGTAGCAGAAGTTATAAAAGACATGTTTGCTAAAAAGCAAAAGAAGGAGGCAGAAGCATGAAAGAAGTATTTTTGAATCCTCAACTTTGGGCAGCTACTTTGGCAATGGCCACACCATTGGCATTGCCTGCGCTAGGGGGTACCTTTTCTGAAAGGTCTGGTGTTGTAAATATAGCAATGGAAGGCATTATGCTTATTGCAGCATTTTTTGCAGTTGTGTTTGCTCATGCTACTGGTAGTGCTTGGTTGGGACTTTTAGGTGCTATGATAGTTGGGCTTATAGTAGCTTTGATTTTTGCGTGGGCCGCTGTAAGCTTAACAGCTAATCAAATAATTTTAGGTATGGCTATTAATATTTTTGCATCGGGTATTACAGCATACCTTTTAAACACGATGTATGGTTTTACAGGTACTCCTACTGATACTCCTATGCTTCCCACTATAGATATTCCAGGCATTAAGAATATACCATTTTTAGGCCAAGTTTTAAGTGGTCACAGTGTTGTAGTATATTTGATGATAATAATTTTATTCATATCAGATTATTTTCTGTTCCACACAAATTTGGGACTAAGACTTCGAGCGGTTGGTGAAAATCCTGAGGCGGCTGAAACAGCGGGTATAGATGTTATAAAATTAAGATATCTTGGAGTAGCATTAAGTGGTATTCTTTCTGCGATGGGTGGCGCTTATCTGTCAATAGGTGCGTTAAATAGCTTTAACCCTGATATGACGAGTGGTAGAGGTTATATTGCGTTGGCAGCAATGATTTTTGGTAAATGGACACCTTTTGGGTCTTTTGGCGCTGCACTTCTCTTTGGATTTGCAACGGCGCTCAGTATGCAGCTTCAAAATACGGCATTTTCAAAGAATATAATCATGATGTTGCCTTATATATTGACTATCCTTGCACTTGTGGGTGTCGGCGGAAAGAGCGTGCCACCTGCTGCAGATGGAGTACCTTATACACCAAAGAAATAAGGGATTTTTATGTCGATGTTGTTACCTGAAAAAAAACCGCTGTATGAGCTCGCCTTAAGGAAAATGGAAGAATTGATAAAGACAGGGCAGTGGAAAGAAGGGAGCAAGCTCCCTTCTGAATCACAGCTTGCCAAACAATTTGGCATTAGTCGAGCTACTTTAAGGGAAGCAATGAGAATTTTAGAAGATGAAGGACTTATAGTGAAACAGCAAGGGGTAGGAACTTTTGTAAGGAGAAAACCACTTATAAAGAGTGGCTTGGAAGAGTTATTTAGTGTTACAACTTTAATTGAAAGACAAGGAATGGTACCTGGTACAAAAGATTTTACTGTATATAAACTTCCTGCTACAGAAAATGAGGCAAATCACTTAAAATTGAAACCAGGAGATATTATATATAAAGTAGAAAGAGTAAGAACAGCAGATGAGGTCCCAGTGGTGTATTGCATAGATAGGTTACCTCAAAATATTGTAGGCGAATCTTTTACTGGATTTGAACAATCTGTGTTTTCTTACCTTGAAAATGAACACTCTATCATAATAACCTATGCAGTTTCTAATATAAGAGTTATAAAACATGACCCTGTTGTTGAGAAAAAACTGATGATGGACAAAAATGATTCAATACTTCTTTTAGAACAAGTGCATTACGATGAAAACAATATGCCAATTCTTTATTCTTCTAACTATTTTAATGCTTCTAAATTCGACTTCTATATTATACGCAAAAGAACGCTGTGAAAGTAGGTGCATAAAGTGGAATATAAAGATTATGATAAGCTTATCGAATTAGCGAAGGAAGCAAGGGAGAAGGCCTATGTGCCTTACTCCCACTTTAAAGTAGGTGCATGTGTGCTTACTGATGATGGCAAAACTTATCAAGGCTGCAATATTGAGAATGCTTCTTATGGCCTTACCAATTGCGCAGAAAGGACAGCGCTTTTTAGTGCTTATGCAAATGGAGATAGAAAACTAAAAGCAATTGCAGTAGTTGCAGATACTGAAGGTCCTGTCTCTCCCTGTGGTGCATGTAGACAAGTAATGCTGGAATTGGGTGGAGAAGACATGATTGTGATACTGAGTAATATGAAAGGTGATTATGCTGTTGTCACAGTTAAAGACTTATTGCCAGGTGCTTTTACCTCAAAAGATTTAGAAAAATAATACGGACATAAAATCATAGAAGAGGTGGTAAAATGCTCAAAAGAGTCATACTAATAGTTTTGGATAGCGTAGGAGTAGGAGAATTGCCAGACGCATATAAGTTTGGGGATGAAGGTTCAAACACCTTAGGTCATGTGACAGAAAAGACAGGTGTTGAACTTCCTAATATGGGACGCTTAGGGCTGGGGAATATAATTCCTTTAAAAAGTGTTCCTGAAAACCCTAACGCTATTGGTGGATATGGCAAAATGGCTGAGAAATCAGCAGGGAAAGATACTACTACAGGCCATTGGGAGATAGCAGGACTCTTTATTGAGAAACCTTTTCCTACTTATCCCCATGGTTTTCCTGAGGAAATTATTAAAGAGTTTGAAAAGAGGATTGGAAGAAAAGTTTTGGGGAATAAGCCTGCTTCAGGTACAGAAATAATAAAAGAGCTGGGAGAAGAACATGTAAAAACAGGTTTCCCGATAGTTTATACTTCTGCTGATAGCGTATTTCAAGTAGCAGCCCATGAGGATGTAATACCTCTTGAAGAGCTTTATAGAATTTGTGAAATTGCCAGGGAAATACTTAAAGATGACCATGCGGTAGGAAGAGTAATTGCAAGACCTTTTACCGGCACTCCTGGAAATTTTGTAAGAACAGGAAATAGAAGAGATTTTTCTCTCAAACCTTTTGAACCTACAGTATTAGATATGTTAAAAGAAGAGGGATATGAAGTTTTTGCTATAGGAAAAATTGAGGATATTTTCGCTGGACAGGGAATTACTGAAAAAAACCATACGACGAACAATGACGAGGGCATTACAGCTACTATAAAAGCGATGGATGATATTAAAAACGGGTTAATTTTTACAAATTTAGTTGATTTTGACATGCTGTATGGTCATAGAAATGATGTTGAAGGATATGCAAAAGCTTTAAAACATTTTGATAATAGGCTTCAAGAAATTATGGAAAAACTCACAAAAGAAGATTTGCTAATTATAACTGCTGACCATGGGTGTGACCCTACTACCCCAAGCACAGATCATTCAAGGGAATATGTGCCACTATTAGTTTATAGTCCTTTAATGGCACACGGAGTAAATCTTGGAGTGAGAAGTACTTATTCAGACGTTGCAGCTACAATAGCTGAAATATTTAAAGTTGGTCCTACAAAACATGGCACATCTTTCTTAAGGGAATTACCTTTATGACAGGAGGTATAATTTATGCGGATGTATGACCTTATCATGAAAAAGAGAGATGGTGGAGTTCTTACAAAAGAAGAGATTGATTTTATAATTTCTTCTTATACCAAAGATTACCTTCCTGATTATCAGATGAGTGCTTTAGCAATGGCTATATATTTTAGAGGAATGACGCCAGAGGAGACTGCACATCTTACTATGGCTATGGCTTATTCTGGCGATGTGATGGATTTATCAGCCATTAAAGGAATCAAAGTGGATAAACACTCAACTGGTGGTGTAGCTGACACTACTACATTAGTACTTGCTCCGATGGTAGCAGCCTGTGGAGCACCTGTTGCCAAAATGTCGGGAAGAGGTTTAGGACATACCGGTGGGACGATAGATAAACTGGAGTCAATACCAGGAATGAGAGTAGAACTCAGCGAAAAGGAGTTTATTGATAACGTAAATAAATATGGTATTGCTATTATTGGGCAGACAAAAAATCTCACACCTGCTGATAAGAAATTATATGCTTTAAGAGATGTTACTGCAACAGTAGATTCTATTCCGCTTATAGCGAGCTCTATAATGAGTAAAAAGATTGCCGCAGGAGCAGATGGCATAGTATTAGATGTAAAAGTGGGTAGAGGAGCTTTCATGAAAGACTTAGAAAGTGCCAAAACCCTTGCTAAATTAATGGTGGATATTGGTAATTCTGTAGGAAGAAAGACTGTAGCCCATGTTACAAATATGGATTATCCGTTAGGGCTTGCGATAGGAAATGCACTTGAGATAGTAGAAGCTGTTCAAGTATTGAAAGGTCATGGTTCTAAAGATTTATTGGAAGTATGTATGCTACTTGGTTCTGATATGCTTCAAATTGCAGGAGTTGCAAAAGACGACAAGGAGGCAAGGACAAAACTAAAAGAAGCACTTGATAGCGGAAAAGCCTTAGAAAAATTTAAAGAATTTATAAAGGCTCAAGGTGGAGATGAAAGAGTAGTTGACGATTTATCACTTTTACCACAGGCTAAGTATATAAGACCTTGGATTGCCGACAGAGATGTATATATAAAAGACCTTATGGCTTTAGATTTAGGTCTTGTAGCGATGAAATTAGGAGCGGGAAGAGAGAAAAAAGAAGATACGATTGATCTAGCTGTTGGCATAATGCTAGGTGGCAAAGTTGGAGATATAATTAAGAAAGGAGAACCTATTGCGACGATATATGCCAATGATGAAAGCAAATTAGGTTGGGCTTTTGATGAAATCAAAAAATATATTCTTCTTTCAGATGAGCCTGTAGAAAGACCAACATTAATATTTGAATAGCATTTTGAGCGATTCTTCCTAAAAAGAATTGCTTAGACTGTAGACAAACTTTCGTAAAGGAGATATTTTGCAATCGGTGCGACTTGTTACAAAGCGCTAACAAAACTTAGCAAGACCGAGGGTGGAGGCAGGGCCGAAGCCATGGATGGCGGAGGCGGGCACCTTAAGGCATGGATGCCGATTGTGCCCGGTACCCTGCCGGAACCCGAAGGCCGAGCTTTAGTTTTGTCGCTTTGGAACATCGGAGCGACGATGAAAAATATCTCCTTTGAATATTTTTTTAACTTTGTCAACAAACTGAGCGATTCTTCCTAAAAAGAATCGCTTTTTTATGTTAAAGTTCTATTAATTAAAGCCGATAAATATATATTGAGGTTTTATCAAATCTACTTTAGAAGGGGAGAAGTGTTAAATGGGAAAGACTATCCGTGCTCAACTCATACGTTCATTTGTAATAATAGGAGTCCTCATTGCAATTTTATCTTTAACAGTTAATTTAGGTATTATTAATACTATTAAAAATATTGAAAACCTGAGAAAATATGTAGTTAATCAGGTAATCAATGTATCAAGTGCTCAAGTTCAAATTGCAGTGTTAAGCGGCAACATACAGCAAACTTTAAATGATTATATAAGCGGGAATACAACGAATTTTTCTGTTGGAATTCCCATACATTCAATGGAAACATATATATACAATATTCAAAACAGACTGGAAGACTACAAAAGCACAAAAAGTTATGATACTCTCAAGAAAGACTTAACAGCTATACAAGAAGATATACAAAATTTAAAAAAAGCAGTAAATAATTTACCTGAAAAATATAATCCAGTAGAAGATAGTGATAAAATAGTTAACATTACTTATTATTTAAACCATCTGCAAAGCGCTTTAAACGATTTTAGTTCTACATATTCTCAAGGTTTCTTGCCATATTTTAATAATATGATACAGGAGAACCAAAAGACTTTTTATGTTTCATTAGGAGTTAGCGTTATAATTGCTATTCTAATTTTAATTTATGTAATAATAATTGTGAGAAAAATAAGGAAATTTGCAAAATTTATCAATTCAGAAATTGACGCTGCAGTAAAACAATCAGAGAAAGTTATGAATTATGCGGTAAACATAAGAGATAAATCAGAAGAAAATACTATGAACATAACTTCTTCAAAACAAGGTTTAGAGGATTTAGTGAATGGAATTAACATAATTTCAGAAAATATAAATGAAGTTGCTGAGTCTATTACTAAAGTTTCGGAGACTAATGAAAATTTGTCACAAGTTTCCGATAAACTTATGAGAGACATGAATGAAGCAATGATGAAAATCAAAGAAATAGAAGAAAATGCAAACAGGCAAGGTGAAGAAGTTAAATCATTAATTGAGTCTTTACAAGAGAGCTTGGAAAACTCCAAAAATACTTCAAAACAATTGAATGAACTAGAGAAAAGAATGGGTGGTATAAAAGATATTCTTTATTCAATATCAGATATAGCTGAGCAGACGAATCTTTTGGCACTTAATGCGGCAATTGAAGCAGCAAGAGCTGGAGAAAACGGAAGAGGATTTGCAGTTGTAGCAGAGGAAATAAGGAAACTTGCAGCGCAATCGACAGAAAGTGTAGAAAGAATAGGAGAGATAATAGAATCTCTTACCCAATTTACAAGAGATACTGTTGATAATGTTATCAAAAACATTGATACTTCTACAAAAGCTTCCAGCGAGGTGAATAAAGTATTAGATATATTTGAACAGACAAAAGAAGGATTTGACAAAGTTTCTGATATTATTAGTGAAATTTCTGTTGCGGCAGAAGAGACAGCTGTAAGTTCTAGTCAAACACTACACGCCATGAGAAACGTAATGGCAGCATCACAAAATATATCTGCACAGGTAGAAGAATTATTGGCTTCTTCGCAGCAACTTTTGGCAGAGATAAATGTAGTAGATGAAAATAATTTAAAAAATCTTGATCACATAAAAGAACAGGTTGAATATACTGAAGAGCTAAAGGCTAATATGCAAAAAATTACGAATATCGTAAAACAACTATAATC
The DNA here is from genome assembly GCF_900129115.1 of Thermoanaerobacter uzonensis DSM 18761. Lineage (NCBI taxonomy): Bacteria > Bacillati > Bacillota > Clostridia > Thermoanaerobacterales > Thermoanaerobacteraceae > Thermoanaerobacter > Thermoanaerobacter uzonensis. The sequence continues at coordinate 84,897 of NZ_FQUR01000007.1, forward strand.
TTGACATAGATACCTTATATGTTTTATAATTTATTCAAACAGCGTGCGACGTGTTACGGCATGAGCTGGTAAGGTAACTATTACCTTACCGGCTTTTAATTTTTCGAAAGGGAGGATTTTTATGAAAAGAATATTTGAACTTACAATGAAAGACATTGAAGGAATGGACAAAAATATGCTTATTGAAACGATAAGGACTTCTGAAGGAAGGACGGTAATGGCAGAGACTATTGTAACAGTTCCACCGCTGGTTTATGGAGTATCAAATATGGAACTGGCAGCTGCGTTTGGGAGTGATATGATTACGTTGAATTTTTTTGACTTTCAAAAACCATTTATTTTTGGCATAGACGATATAGGAATAAACTTTTCGGCTGGGCCTTCTGAATTACAAAAAATAGTCGAAATAGCCTCCAAAAATGCAGAAGATTTTGACTATATTAAGAGACTCAAAAAGATTGTGGGAAGGTTTATAGGTGTAAATATAGAGCCAGTTCCTGAAGGAGTAAATTATGTAGAGGGACGAAAATTAAATAAAGAAAATCTTTTAAAAGCTAAAGAATACGGTTTTGATTATGTCATTATAACTGGTAATCCCAATACAGGGGTAAGTGTCAGCACGATAATAGAAGGAATAGAATTAGCAAAAGAAATTTTTGGTGAAAATATGATGGTCATTGCTGGAAAAATGCACGGTGCTGGCTCAGGAAACATATATGAAGACGAAATTTTAAAAGATTTTGTAAAAGCAGGTGCTGATTGTGTTTTGATACCAGCGCCTGGTACCGTTCCAGGAGTTGATTTAAATCTTGCAAAAAGACAGATAGAAGCCATCCATGAATCAGGTGCATTAGCAATGACTACAATTGGCACATCACAAGAGGGTTCACAAAAAAGCACAATAGAATATATTGGTGTTCAATCAAAAATGGCAGGTGCAGACATACAGCATATAGGAGATGCAGGATATGCAGGAGTGGCACTTCCTGAAAACATAATGGCGCTATCTGTTGCCATAAGAGGAGTAAGGCATACTTATAGGAGAATGGCATATTCTTTGAATAAGTAATAAGTATATACCTTATCTTCTTTTGGCAATGGTATTATCAGAAAACTTTGTAACAAGTCACTCCGTATGCAAAATATCTCCTTTGCGAAAGTTTGTCAACAGTGTGAAATTGTTTTTCAATAATTAGTTATTGACAGACTGCAAAATAGATTATATAATATTGGTAAACGAATACTAAATTACGGCGTGTTACTGCAAAAGCAGGCATGAGCCGGTGGAGGTGTTATTACCTTGCCGGCTCTTTTTATATTAAATGCCTGAAAAATAAAAATAAGGAGGGTTTTGCATGAAATGGTTAGCAAGTGTTCAAAAACTTGGTAAAGCCTTAATGCTTCCAGTTGCTGTGTTACCTGCAGCAGCGTTGCTTTTGAGGCTTGGTGCACCCGATGTTTTCAACATTCCTTTTATTATGCAAGCAGGTGCAGCGGTATTTGACAATTTACCTCTCATCTTTGCTATAGGTATTGCAATAGGTTTTGCTGATGGAGATGGTGTAGCAGCTCTTGCAGCAGCAGTTGGCTATTTTGTACTGACAAAAGGTGCGACAACTATTAACAAAGATCTCAACATGGGAGTTTTAGGTGGTATTTTAATGGGTATCATAGCCGGTTATCTGTATAACAAGTATCATGATATTAAACTTCCTGATTTCTTAGGCTTCTTTGGTGGAAAAAGATTTGTACCTATTGTAACGGCTTTCGCTGCAATTGTACTAGCACTTGTAATGGGTTATGTATGGCCTCCCATACAAAATGGCATATATGCGCTTGGCGAGTGGATCATTGGCGCGGGAGCACTTGGAGTATTTATATATGGCATATTAAATAGGCTTTTAATTCCTTTTGGACTTCATCACGTTATAAACAGTCTTGTATGGTTTGTTTTTGGTACATTTAAGACAGCAGCCGGCAAAGTTGTAACTGGGGACTTAAACAGGTTCTTTGCAGGAGATCCAACTGCAGGCATTTTTATGGCAGGATTTTATCCGATTATGATGTTTGGACTTCCAGCAGCAGCACTGGCTATGTTGGCGGCAGCAAAACCAAACCAAAGAAAAGCTGTGTCTGGTGTGTTAATAAGCGCAGCTCTTACAGCTTTTTTAACAGGTATTACAGAGCCTATTGAGTTTTCATTTATGTTCTTGGCACCAGTACTTTATGCAATACACGCTCTTTTAACAGGTTTATCTCTTGCTATAACTTATGTTCTTGGTATAAAGGATGGCTTTGGCTTTTCAGCTGGTCTCATTGACTATATCTTAAGTTATGGTATAGCTACAAAACCTCTTTTGCTCCTTCTAATAGGTATAATTTATGGTGCAATATACTATGTAATTTTCTACTATATAATAGTGAAATTCAACCTGCCAACTCCTGGCAGATTAGAAGAAGAAGCTGTTGACCAATATGCAGACATGTCAAAATCAGAACTTGGTGATATTGCTGCACAATACGTAGAAGTATTGGGTGGAGCAGAAAACATCCAGTCTTTGGAGGCTTGCATAACAAGGTTGCGCTTGACTGTGAAAGACGATACAATAATAGAGGATGATAAACTTAAAAAGTTAGGGGCAACAGGCGTAATGAGAATGGGCAAAAATGCATTGCAAGTAATTGTTGGTACAAAAGCTGATTTGATTGCACAAGAAATGAAAAAACACATGAAAAAAGCAGGAGGTAAAATTTAAGGTGAAAATGTTTTAGGCGGCCGTAAACTGGCCGCCATCAAAATTATTTTAAAAAGTTTGAAATATATGTGTATAGTAAGATATTATAGAAAATACAGAAAGGGCTGATTACATGTTTAACATATTTAAAAAGAAAAAATACGTAGATATATATTCTCCTATTAATGGCATATTATTAAAAATTGAAGATGTGCCAGATCCTGTATTTTCTCAAAAAATGGTAGGAGATGGAGTGGCATTAGAACCCACAGAAGGTATTGTATATTCACCGGTTAATGGCACTATTATACAATTATTTCCTACAAAACATGCTTTGGGAATAAAAACAGAAGAAGGATTAGAAATACTAATTCATATTGGGATGGACACAGTAGAAATGAAAGGAAATGGATTTGAAAGTTTTGTTTCCGAAGGTGAAAGAGTGAAAATAGGAGATAAGTTGCTAAAATTTGATATGGAATTGGTTAAAAAAGAACACCCATTGACATCACCAATTATTATTACTAATATGGATATAGTGGATAAAATTGTAAAAGAACCTGATGGTGAAGAAGTAAAAGCAGGAAAGACAAAGATTATGAGAGTATACCTCAAGTAAAAAGTGAGGTATTGATTATGTATCGAGTAATAAAAGTTCTTAACAATAACGTGTGTATGGCAAAGGATGATAAAAATGTGGAATGCATAGTTGTGGGAAAAGGTATAGGATTTGGCAAAAGACCAGGTGATATTATTGAAGAAGATAAATTAGAGAAAATATTTTATGTACAAGAGGATGTTAATAAGATTAAATTTTCTGAGTTAATGGAAAAGATAAGAGGAGATGTAATAGGGATTGCAGAAGAAATAATAGTGATGGCAGAAAAAATAAAAGGAAAGAAACTTAATGAGCATATACACATTGCACTTGCTGATCACATTGCCTTTGCGATTGAAAGAATAAATATGGGAATAGAAATAAAAAATCCTTTTAATATAGAGATAAAAGCTTTATATAAAGATGATTACAATATTGCATTAAAAGCGTTAGAATTGATAAATCAAAGGCTTAATATTTCACTACCCTAAGATGAAACAGGTTTTATAGCACTTCACTTGCATGCTGCTTTAGAAAATGCTGGTTTATCAAACACTTTAAAAAATACTAGATTGGTATCTCAATTAGTAGCAACAATTGAAAACCACATAGGGAAACATATTGATAGAGATTCGATTGATTATCTAAGACTTGTAACTCACCTGCGTTTTGCTATTGATAGATTAGAAAAAAATGCTCCTGTGTCGAATGAACTTTTAGCCTCTATAAAGAAAAAATTTAAGAGAGCTTATAATATAGCAATACAAGTGTCAAAAGTAATAGAAAATACGTTAGAAAAACAAGTTCCTGAAGAAGAAATTGGATATATTGCAATACACATTCAACGATTAATCAATACTATTTAACAAACCCGAACTAAAATTAATTTTAGTTCGGGTTTTGCAATTTTTATAATATAAAATTGCAAAATACTATTGACTTTATAAGTGGTTACATATAAAATATGTTATAAAGAGTTTTTGAAGGGGGAAGTGGAATGACTCTTAAAAAGGGCAAGAAAGTTTACATTGTTGACACAACTTTAAGAGATGGAGAGCAAACTGCAGGGGTTGTGTTTGCAAATAACGAAAAAATCAGAATTGCACAAATGTTGGATGAAATCGGAATAGACCAATTAGAAGTAGGTATTCCGACAATGGGAGGAGACGAAAAAGAAACAGTTGCAAAAATTGCAAAGCTTGGATTGAATGCCAGCATAATGGCGTGGAATAGAGCAGTTGTAAAAGACGTTCAAGAATCTTTAGAATGCGGCGTTGATGCAGTTGCAATTTCTGTGTCTACTTCTGATATTCATATTGAGCATAAACTTAAGAAGTCAAGGCAATGGGTTTTGGACAATATGACTGAAGCGGTTAAATTTGCTAAAAAAGAAGGCGTATATGTTTCTGTCAACGCAGAAGATGCTTCTCGTACGGATATGGACTTTCTCATTGAATTTGCGAAGTGTGCAAAACAAGCAGGAGCAGATCGTTTGAGATTTTGTGATACCGTAGGATTTTTAGATCCTTTTAAAACTTACGACATGGTCAAGGCAATAAAAGAAGCTGTTGACATTGATATTGAAATGCATACTCATAATGACTTTGGGATGGCTACTGCCAATGCCCTTGCAGGTATGAAAGCCGGTGCTAACTTTATAGGAGTTACAGTAAACGGCCTTGGCGAAAGAGCCGGAAATGCTGCTTTAGAAGAGGTTGTAATGGCATTAAAGCACGTCTACAAAATAGATTTAGGAATAGATACAACTAGATTTAGGGAAATTTCTGAATACGTTGCTTTAGCCTCGGGAAGACAGTTGCCAGCATGGAAAGCTATAGTTGGAACAAATGTCTTTGCTCATGAGTCAGGTATTCATGTAGATGGTGCCCTTAAAAATCCTCACACATATGAAATATTTAACCCTGATGAAGTAGGCCTTGAAAGGCAGATTGTGATAGGTAAGCATTCTGGAACTGCAGCTCTTATAAATAAATTTAAAGAATACGGCAGAGTTTTAACAGAAGAAGAAGCAAATCAACTTTTGCCTCATGTCAGAAAATTAGCTATACAGCTTAAGAGGCCGCTTTTTGATAAAGAGCTCATGTACCTTTATGAGGATGTTATCAAAAACAGAGAAAAGGCTATATAAAATTATGTTACAGGAGTGAAGGCAATGAATCTCACACAGAAAATATTATCTTCTCACCTTGTCGAAGGAGAAATGATAAAAGGTCAAGAGATAGCCATTAAAATTGACCAAACTTTGACTCAAGACTCCACTGGTACAATGGCGTACCTCCAATTAGAAGCTCTTGGTATAGATAGAGTAAAAACTGAACTTTCTGTTGCTTACATTGACCACAATACATTGCAGCAAGGTCCTGAAAACGCAGATGACCACAGATACATTCAGACTGTTGCAGCAAAATACGGCATATATTTTTCAAGACCGGGAAATGGCATCTGTCATCAAGTGCATCTTGAAAGATTTGGAAGGCCAGGGAAAACTCTTTTAGGTTCTGATAGCCATACGCCAACAGCAGGAGGCTTAGGGATGTTAGCTATAGGCGCAGGAGGCTTAGATGTTGCTTTGGCTATGGCGGGAGAGCCTTACAGGATTATTATGCCTTCCATTGTCAATGTAAGGCTTACTGGGAAACTTAGACCTTGGGTATCGGCAAAGGATGTGATATTGGAGCTTTTAAGAAGACTTACTGTAAAAGGTGGAGTTGGCAAGATTTTTGAATATTCAGGGGATGGAGTAAAAACTTTATCAGTACCCGAAAGAGCTACAATTGCCAATATGGGGGCGGAATTAGGAGCTACTACATCAATTTTTCCATCAGATGATAGGACATATGAATTTTTAAAAGCCCAAGGAAGAGAAAATACATTTGTGCCTTTGGCTGCCGATGAAGATGCAGAATACGATGAGGTCATTGAAATAAACCTTGATGAACTGGAACCTTTAGTAGCACTCCCTCATAGTCCTGATAATGTTGTAAAAGTTAAAGATGCAGGGAGGCCAAAAGTTGACCAAGTTGCTATAGGGTCATGTACAAATTCCTCTTATGCTGATTTGATGAAAGTTGCTTCTATATTAAAAGGCAAGGTTATTCCAGAACATGTAAGTCTTGTAATTTCTCCAGGTTCAAGACAAGTTCTTAACATGCTTGCAAAAAATGGTGCACTCTCAGACCTGATATTGGCAGGTGCAAGAATACTCGAAAGTGCTTGCGGACCTTGTATTGGCATGGGTCAAGCTCCTGCAACAGGTGCAATTTCGATTAGGACCTTTAATAGAAACTTTTACGGCAGAAGTGGTACCAAGTCGGCATCAGTTTATCTCGTAAGTCCTGAAGTTGCTGCTGCTGCAGCTTTGACAGGGTATTTAATAGATCCCAGAGAGTTAGGGGAAGCACCTTTAGTACCTTATGTGGAGAAATTTGAAATCAATGATAATATGATTATAAAACCGCCAGAGAATAGGGAAAAGGTGGAGATAATAAAAGGACCTAATATAAAGCCATTCCCTCTCAATACACCTCTTTCTGATATAGAAAAGAGGGTGCTAATTAAAGTAGGAGACGATATAACTACAGACCATATAATGCCTTCAAATGCTAAATTGTTGCCCTTAAGGTCTAATGTCCCTGAGCTTGCTAAGCACTGTTTTGAAATAATAGATGAAAACTTTTCTAAGAGAGCGATTGAATGGGGCGGTGGCATAATTGTCGGGGGAAGCAATTACGGACAAGGTTCCAGCCGAGAGCACGCGGCATTGGCTCCACTTCAACTGGGAGTAAAGGCTGTCATAGCAAAGTCATTTGCGAGAATACACAAGGCAAATCTTATAAATAGTGGGATTCTTCCTCTTACTTTTGTAAATGAAAGAGATTATAAAGACATTGAGGTTGGGGATGTTTTAAAAATAGAAAATGCGGTAGAACAAGTAAGAAGAGGCGGCAGGATAACAGTGAAAAACCAAACAAAAGGTACAACCTTTGAGGTAGACCTTGAGGTTTCAGATAGAAACAGAGAAGTACTCATAGCAGGTGGCATGATAAATTATGTAAAAAGTAAAAATACTAAAAAAACCGGGTGATATGAACCCGGTTTATATTATTTTATACTAAAAATAAAATCTTTCAGGATTTTTTTGTATGTGTTAATCGATTCAATTTCTACATATTCATCTTTTCCGTGCCAGTTAGCGCCAATAGGTCCAAATTCAACTGCTGGTATATTGTATTTTGAAAAAAACTTTGTATCAGCAGAACCGTGCTGTCCAAAGATTTTTACAGTGGTATTTACATGATTTGAAATAATACTTTTTAATTTTTTTACATATTCATCGTCTGGCTTTGTAACTACTGCATCGCCGTATGAATGTATTTTTACATTTTTCCCAGCAACACTTTCAATTTGGGATAAAATTTTTTCTGGATTTTGCCCTGGTAAGAATCTTATATCAATACCTATCTTACATAAATCTGGAACTTTATTATAAATATTTCCCCCCTCAATTTTAGAAAGATTGATTGACGGTCCTTCATAAAATTCGGATTTTTGAGTGGTAAAAGGGAGTTTCTTTATTGCATTAAAAATATCACAGGCTTTTAATATAGCATTTTCTCCTTCCCAAGGTCTACTGCTATGAGCGGATTTGCCTTGAACAGTAATATCTATCTGAAGTATTCCTTTTGCTTGGATTCCAATTCCTAAGTTAGTAGGTTCGCCACATATGACAAAATCTCCCCTATATCCGTTTTCTGCTAAATATTTAGAGCAATTTTCCCCACCGGTTTCTTCATCGCTTACAAGCTGGAGTTGAACGTTACAAGGCAAATTCATATCTTTAATTTCAATCATAGTATCTATCATGGCTGCGACTGCTCCCTTCATATCTGCGGAGCCTCGCCCATAGATTCTGCCATTGTATTCATACGGTTCAAATTGTTCTTTATCTGCTTCTACTACATCTAAATGCCCATTTAAGATAATTTTTTTTTCTCCCGATCCAATTTCACATATTAAGCTTTTATAGCCATTATTTTCAATTATCTTGCTTGACAAACCATTTTCCAGTAAATAATTGTAACAATATTCAATGGCATAATTAGCAGACGCTTTTTCTATACTTTTTATTTTTATTAATTCCGTTAACAATTTTTTTGTATCCATACATAGCACCTCCAATGATATTTGACTAAGCAAAAGCCATGCCACAAAAATAGTATTGATAGGATATCGTTAAAATATATAATTTTTTAAAATATCATTTGGTTTTTAGAATATAATCTGGTTAAATAGGAAGTAGAGGTGATTTTTATGAAGTCCATAGGGATAGTAACAGAAGGGCATTCTTCATTGGGAGAGTTTTTAGCTGAAAATTTAAGAGAAGTTTTTTTGGATTATATAAAAATAAATAATTATTATTTTAAGAGGCTAAAAAAAGGAGACATAATTGAGGATGATGTTGTATTAGTTATGATAAAAGAAAAGGCGCTTCAAATACAAGGGTATGTTAAGGATTCTCAGAAGATAATTGTGATTGAAAGAACAGTAAAAGATGGACAAATACATAATATATTAACAATTCCTCAAAATACAAATGTACTTGTAGTAAATGACACCATAGAAACTACATTAGAAACTATATCATTGCTTTATCAAATAGGTATAAACCATATCAAATTAGTACCTTATGATCCTGAAAAGGAATATAAAGACATAAAAATTGCCATAACTCCGGGAGAAAAAAATCGTGTTCCGAGTTATATAGAAAAAATTATAGATATAGGTAATAGATGTATTGACATTTCAACATTTATCAAAATAATTAGCATGTTAAATATCAATAATAAAGAGATAAGTGATAGATTGCTTAAATATTCTGATACTATTATACCTCTTAATAGGGGAATAAAAAATCAATACAAAGAAATGATTACTAAAAATGAACGGTTAAATACCATTATCAATTTATTAAACGAAGGTATACTTTATATAAATGACCAGGGCGTAATTGAATTGTATAACAAAGCTTTTAGCAGAATTTTTAAATTAAATGAAGATATAATAGGTAAATCAGTGGAAAAAATTTTTGATAACAAAATAATAGCTTTTTTAGAAAATGCTTCATCTAAAGACGAATTGATGGAATATCAAGGGCAGTATATTAATGTGAAAAAGATTACATCAGAATATCTCGGACAGAAAATAGGGTATTGCTTTAATTTTCAGGAAGTTACATATATAAAGCAATTGGAAGAAAACTTAAGACAAAAATTAGCAAAAAAAGGATATGTAGCAAAATATACTTTTGATAATATAAAGACTTGTTCTCAAAGTATGAAAGAATGTATTATGACAGCTAAAAAAATTGCTGATTCAGATTTGACGGTATTAATTATAGGAGAAAGTGGAACAGGGAAAGAACTCTTTGCTCAATCGATTCATAATGCTTCAAGGCGAAGAAATCAACCTTTTGTAGCTATAAATTGTGCAGCTGTGCCTGAAAGCCTTTTGGAAAGTGAACTTTTTGGATATGAAGGAGGAGCATTTACTGGAGCGCTGAAGGAAGGGAAAGCTGGCCTTTTTGAACAAGCTCATAATGGCACTATATTTCTTGATGAGATAGGTGACATGCCACTTTCATTGCAAGCAAGACTTTTAAGAGTTATTCAAGAACGGCAAGTTATGAGAATAGGTTCGCAAAAAGTTATAGATGTAAATATACGTATAATTGCTGCCACTAATAAAAACTTGTTTGAATTAGTTCAAAGGGGGCTTTTCAGGGAAGACCTGTACTACAGATTAAATGTATTACCTATTTATATTCCCCCACTGAGAAATCGCAAAGAAGATATAATACCTTTACTTAAGGAATTTTTGGAGGAAAAGAAAGAATTGAATTTTACAAAAGAAGCAGAAGATATACTTATAAATTATGATTGGCCAGGAAATGTAAGAGAATTACAAAATACTGCTTCTTACATAGCAATAATGTGCGAACATACTGTAACACCAGAAGATTTACCTGTGTATTTAGTAAATACTGATAATTTCGATTATTGTATTGAAAGATTACAATCGGCTGTAAATATTTCCAAGGCAATAGAAATACTGAAAATTATAAAGGATAGTAATTTGATTTCAAAAGGGATTGGAAGAAACGGGATAGCAAAAATATTAGCTTTGAAAGGTATCTTTATAACTGAAGGAGAAGTTAGAAGCATTTTAGGTGTATTGAATGAGCTAAAACTTATTAATTCTAATATAGGAAGAAAGGGTAGTGAATTAACTATAGCAGGGCAAAGATTTTTAAATTGGTATGAAAATAGGAGAAAACATAAACCTAATTAGCCAATTATTAAAAAAATTAGTTGGCTAATTTTTTTAATAATTAAAGAAAAAACTCAATTTAATTGTTTGGCATAATTATTGCAAAAATAAAAAATTAAGTGAGGTGTTTTTATGGGAAAACCTATTATAGGAATTGTGGGGAATATATTAATTGAGCAAGGAGGGATGTTTCCAGGTTATGAGAGGTCATATGCTAACAGCGACTATGTAGTTTCCACTGTAAAAGCAGGAGGCGTGCCATTGATATTCCCGATTGTAAATGAAGACGAAATAATCAAAAAACAAGTTGAGACAGTAGATGGTATCATAATTACTGGAGGATACGATGTAGATCCTCTACTTTATAAGGAGGAGCCTACAAACAAACAAGGTTTTACTTTAAGAGAAAGGGACGAATTTGATATTGCTGTTATAAATTATGCTATTCAATTAAGAAAACCTATACTTGGTATATGTCGTGGCATTCAGATATTAAACGTGGCTTTTGGCGGCACTTTATATCAAGATATTTCAGATATAGAAGGCGCATATATAAAGCACAATCAATCATCAAAACCTGACTTTCCTGGACACTCTGTAAAAATAGAAAAAGGTACTAAACTATTTGACATATTGGGAGAAAAGGTTATAACTAATAGTTTTCACCATCAAGCAGTAAAAGATGTAGCGAAAGGATTTATAGTAACTGCTGTAGCAGCTGATGGTGTTATTGAAGGAATTGAAAAAGAAGATGAGGAATTTGTAGTAGGGGTACAATGGCATCCTGAAATGATGGCGGCAAGGGAGAACACCGAAATGCTAAAAATATTTCAAAAATTGGTTTATTACTCTAAAAATAATAGGGGGTAAAAGTATGGGTAGTAAAGAAAAATTAGGCTTGTGGAGTATAGTTTTACTTGGAATAAATGGTGTTGTTGGATCAGGAGTGTATTTACTGCCTGGTAAAGCATACGCGCTTATGGGACCTTCAAGTTTGTGGGGATATGTTCTTGATACCCTTTTAGTTTTGGCTATAGCTTTATGTTTTGCAGAAACAGGAGGAATGTTTGACAAAACTGGAGGCCCTTATCTATATGCTAAAGAGGCCTTTGGAGATTTTGTGGGATTTGAAGTTGGTATAATGAAATGGGCTATAAGTATTATTGCGTGGGCTACAATGGCAGTAGGGTTTGCTACAGCTTTAAGTGTTTTTTGGCCTTCTGCAGCTACAGGGACTTTAAAGAATGTAATAGCGATTTCTATAATTGTAGTTTTAAGTATTGTGAATTACTTTGGAGTTAGTATTACTAAGTATTTGAATAACATAGTAACGGTAGCAAAATTATTACCACTTATTTTGTTTGTAATAATAGGAGTTTTTTTCATAAAAGGCTCGAATTTTGTAGCAACACCGGAAATAAATACGGCAGCTAATCTTGGACCAGCTTTGATTTTGATTTTCTATGCTTTTACTGGATTTGAATCATTAGCTGTTGCAGCAGGTGATATGGAAAATCCAAAGAAGAATGTTCCTATTGCTCTTATGATAACGATGATATTAGCTTCTGTAATATATATTTTAACTCAGGCTGTTGCTATAGGTACTTTGGGAACATCATTGGCGAAATCCACAGCACCTGTTGCTGATTCAGCAAAAGCCTTTTTAGGAGAATTTGGTGTAATATTAGTTACGCTTGGTACATTAATTTCAATTGGTGGAATCAATGTTGCAGCATCTTTTAACACGCCTAGAGCTGGAGTAGCCCTTGCAGAAGGTGGAATTTTGCCTATGGTTATAGCAAAGAAAAGTAAATATGGTACACCATATATTGCTATTATAATTACAGCTTTGTTAGCTATACCATTAGTACTTACTGGTGGGTTTGTAAAACTTGCAATGATAAGTGTTATATCGAGATTTGCACAATATATTCCTACTTCTTTAGCTGTTATAGTTTTAAGGAAAAGAAAAGATCTGCCGAGTACCTTTAGAATTCCTTTTGGTCCTACAATACCTATAGTAGCAGTTGTAGTGAGCCTTTGGCTTTTGACTAAAGCTACGAGCGAACAAATTATTTGGGGTCTTGGAGGATTAGTTATAGGTGTTCCACTGTATTTTATACTAAAATATACTGTTAAAGGCGGAAGTAATAATTTAACAAATTAATTGACATATATTGTTGTTGAATTACAAAATAATTTTAAGTTTTAATTTTGAAGGAAGTGAAATAGTATGAAGGATTATAAGTATCTTTTACGCGTCTTAAAACAGCAGGTAAAACCGGCTCTTGGTTGTACAGAGCCGGTAGCTGTTGCATGGGCAGTTGCTAAAGCTTGTAGAGAATTAAAAGGACGTGTTGAAAAAATAAATATAATTGTAAGTTTAAATTTATACAAAAACGGTATGGCTGTAGGCATACCCGGTACAAAAGAGAGAGGCTTAGAAATAGCTGCTGCTTTAGGTGCTATATCAGGCGATCCTAATAAAGATTTGGAGGTTTTAGAAGGCGTAAAAGAAGAGGATGTAAAGAAAGCCCGAAAATTAGTAGAAGAAGGTAGGGTTCAGGTAACAGCAAATAAAAAATTACACGGGATTTATATAGATTGTGAAGTGAAATCACTTCAAGAAAAAGTAAGAGTAATCGTTGAAGGAGGACATACCAATCTTACTGCTATTTATCACAATGATGAATTAATCTGGCAGCAGCCTAAGACTGAAGAAGAAGAGGAAGCCAGTTTAAGTGGATGGACTATAAAAGAAATAAGAGAGAAAGTTTTAGAAATACCTGTAGAAGAGCTGGAGTTTTTGATGGATGGAGTAAATATGAACTTAAAAGTTGCAGAACTCGGATTAAAAAACAGATTAGGCCTAAAAGTTGGAGCTACTTTAAAAGATTTGATGGAAGAAGGATTATTAGATGATAATGTTATAAATAGAGCAAAAATGTTATCGGCAGCAGCTGCAGATGCAAGAATGAGTGGAATAAAAGAACCTGTAATGTCCAGCGCAGGGAGCGGAAACCATGGGATAGGAGCAATAATTCCTTTAGCAGTTATGGCACAAGAGAATAATTGGACAAAGGATAAATTACTGAGGGCTGTTGCGTTAAGTCATCTTGTAACTTATTACATTAAAGAATATACAGGAAAATTGAGCCCTATATGCGGTTGCTCTATTGCAGCTGGAGTAGGAGCAGGAGCTTCGATTGTGTGGGGATTAGGTGGCGATGATAGGGCAATAGAAGCTGTTATAAAAAATATAATAGGTGATTTGGCAGGTATGGTGTGTGATGGAGCAAAAGGAGGCTGTGCCCTTAAACTAACTACTTCAACAGGAAAAGCAATAACTGCCGCTTATCTGGCTTTAAGAGGAGTTTCAATAGAAGCGAGTGATGGAATAATAGGAAAAACTGCTGAAGACACTATTGAAAATTTGGGAAGATTAAGCAGGGAAGGGATGGCGCAAGCAGACGAAGTTATTTTAGATATAATGCTTGAAAAAAATAAAAGATTATAGGCTTTTTGCCTATGTCTTTTATTTTTTCAAAGGCCTATTGTTTTCATCTACAAAAATAACTTTAGGAGTATAATTTTTTGCCTCATCTTCTTCCATCATGGCATAAGAAATAATTATTATCAAATCACCAGTGTGACATAGTCTTGCTGCTGCGCCGTTTATGCATATTGTACCTGAGCCTCTTTCGCCTTCTATTGCGTAAGTGTCAAATCGTGCACCGTTGTTGATGTTTAAAACTTGTACTTTTTCATTTGGCAATATATCAGCAAGTTCCATTAAATTTTTATCAATTGTTATAGAACCCTGGTAATTTAAGTTGGACTCTGTTACAATTGCTCTGTGTATTTTAGATTTCATCATAAACCTTTGCATTATATTTTTCCTCCCACAATATATTATCTATAAGCCTTGTTGTCCCAATAAAGCAAGCTATTGCAATAAGTGCTTTATCTTTTATATAAGTTAAGTCTTCTAATGTATCAGGATGAACGCAGGAGACATATTGCACTTTGCATAAAGGTTCTGAGTTTAAGACTTCATTTACTTTTTTTATTATAGTATTAGCATTTTTTTCGCCATTTAGAAGTAATTTTTCAGCTTCTTTTAAAGATTTCGAAAGTATTAAAGCTGCTTTTCTTTCTTCAGGATTTAGATAGACATTTCTTGAACTCATTGCTAAACCATCAACTTCTCTTACAATAGGCGCTTTAATTATTTCTACAGGGAAATTTAAGTCTTCCACCATTTTCTTTATTACTGCAACTTGTTGGGCATCTTTTTGTCCGAAAACTGCGATGTCAGGTGTAAAAATGTTAAATAATTTTGCCACAACTGTTGTGACACCTTTAAAATGCCCGGGCCTGAAAGCTCCACAAAGTTTATCAGTGATTTTATCTACATTTACTGTCGTGAGAAGTTCAGAAGGATACATTTCCTCTACAGAAGGAGCAAAAACAAGGTCACATCCTTCTTTTTCAAGAAGTTTTAAATCCCTTTCCAAGTCTCGAGGATATCTATCAAAGTCTTCATTAGGTCCGAATTGAATTGGATTTACAAATATGCTTACAGCTACAAAATCTGAATGATTTTTTGCAATTCTTACGAGGGACAAGTGGCCTTCGTGCAAATATCCCATTGTAGGTACAAGTCCAATTTTTTTACCTGACAATTTTTGTTCTTTAATTATATTTCTTACATCACTAATTTTATCTATTACTATCATTTATTCTCCCTCTTTTCTAAAGTAAAAGAATGTTCTTCATCTGGGAATAAACCTTGTTGTACTTCTTTAATGTAGGTATTTATGCCCTCTATCATTATTTTTTCAATATCTGCGTATTGTTTTACAAATTTAGGCCTATGACCTTGTGTTATACCTAACATATCATGGGTGACGAGGATTTGGCCATCGCAGTAAGGACCTGCTCCTATTCCAATAGTTGGAACTGAAATATTTTCTGCAATGTCTTTTGCAAGCTCCATTGGGATGCTCTCAAGCACCAGAGCACATATGCCGGCTTGTTCTAATACTTTTGCATCGTTAAAAATTTTTTTGGCTTTTTCTTTTTCTTTGCCTTGGACTTTATATCCTCCTAATTGATGTACTGATTGAGGAGTAAGTCCGAGATGGCCTACCACCGGTATTCCTGCATCTACTATGGTTTTGACTATGGAAGCTATTTCTTCTCCGCCCTCCAACTTTACGGCGTGAGCTCCGCCTTCTGCAATAAGCCTTGCAGCATTTGCCATAGTCTGTTCTTTTGATATGTGATATGACATAAAAGGCATGTCGGCAACTACAAAGGCACGATTTACTGCCCTTGAAACGGCTTTTGTGTGATGTATCATGTCCTCCATTGTGACAGGTATTGTACTTTGGTATCCTAAAACCACCATTCCAAGGGAATCTCCTACTAAAATCATGTCAATTCCGCAATTATCGAGGATTTTAGCTGTGGGGAAGTCATAAGCAGTTAAAGCTACAATCTTTCTTCCTTCTTTCTTAAATTTCCTTAGGGTGAAAGTTGTTACTTTTTCCTCCATTCAATATACCCTCCAATTCAAAATATTTTTCATTGTTAAAACTTCCTTTTTCATAAGCAATTCCAAGAGTTAATTTACCCAAACTTTTATAAAGCTCTTCAAGACTTGGATCTTTTATATTTTCAAGATGAAGTTTTACAGTATTTACATCCCCTCTTGCTATAGGACCTGTCAAAGCATCAGTTGTGCCTTTTTCTTTTATATTTTTTAAAGTTCCCTCCATTAAAGGGATTAAGGCATCAGGATAATTTTCAAAAGGAAAACCTGATTTTTTTAGAAGAATCAAACTAAATTTTGAAAGAGCTACAAGGTAATTTGAGGCTACAACACAAGCGGCATGATAAAGGGGTCTTACTATATTGTTTAAAACTATGTATTTACCTGATATTTTATTTACAATTTCTTTTCCAATTTCAACTGCTTTTTCATCCCCTTCTAAAGTGAAATAGGATTTTGGAAGAAGTTCTAAAGCTGATGATACAGAGGGGCACGTTTGTATAGGATGTAATACCATGATAAAATTATTTTCATATTTAAGAGGGTTTAAAACTTCTAAATTTAAAGCTCCACTTAAATGAGCAAAAGTTTTTTCTTTAAGCATTTCCTTGTACTGACTTAAATTATTTACTACTTCTGGTATGCTGTTGTCATTTGTGCTTATTATAATTACATCAGAATTTGTGATGACCTCTTCATAAGAAGAAAAGACGCTGGATTGTGTAAATTCAGCTGATTTTTTGGCTGATTCTAAACTCCTGCTTAAAAAACCTGAAATATTAATACCATTTTGTGATAACAAAAAAGCGAGGCTTGTTCCTACAATGCCAGCCCCGACAAATCCAATTTTCAATAATTTTCCCCCCTTCTTTAATTAAGACAAAAAACCTTCCACGGATGGGAAGGTAAATCTTCTATTTCCCGTCCCGGTCTTGTGATCCTGGCGGGGCATATAAGCCCTATTAAGTTTTTATGGAGTGTGTGGTTCTATGAAGATACCACCACTTTTAAAATAGCACAATGGGGTTTTGTAGTCAATAAAGACAATTACTATTCTAGCTTCCTTGCAAAAATGAGATAACCTGTGTGACCTACCATCAGGTCTTCTGGCCTTAACCGCTGAGGGATTAATTTATATTTCCTAAGCATAATTTCACTGACTTCTGAAATGTAAAACCCATTTTTTTCAAGTGCAGTCAAACTTTCAGATACTTGATTTATAGTGGGAACTAATATTCCTAAGTGTCCTGCAGGTTTTAGGGCTTTTCTTACTTCTTCTAAAACTTCCCATGGTTTTCTAACATCTAAGAAAAATGCGTCCAAATCTCTTTCTTTGATTCCATCATTTATAGATTTATTGTATATAATGACATTGTCAAATTCTAAAAATTCGCTGAGATTTTTTTGTGCAAGCTTATAAAATTCTTCCCTTTGTTCATATGTATATACTCTTCCATACGGTCCCACGGCGCGAGAGAGGTATACAGTGAAAGCTCCAGAACCTGTTCCTGCTTCACCTACTCTTTTGCCTGGAAAAATGTCAAGGCGCATTGCTATGTAAGCTCCCTCTTTTGGATAGACAATTTGTGTTTGGCGCTTTAAGGAGTGCATTATGTAGTCAAAAGTATCGCAGTTAAGTACGTGATATTTTATCCCTTGTACTTCAAAGCTATTGCCGGGTTTTATTTGGGACAAAAAATCTGTATCAATTTGACCTTTTGGTAGTCCTATTTTAGAGGGAGAGGATAGATCGATTACTTTTTTAAAATTATCTGGCCCTATTATTACGCGTTTTGTAGTTATTCGCGATTCCACAATTTGTTCCCCCTTTCTTTTAAAAGGGTTTTTATGCCTATATTATAACACATTGTTTTATAAAGTTATAGATTAAAGGATATTTTCAAGAATCGGTTTTTCATTTTGAGGTATATGCCTTATCAACATTTTAATAGCTTTAAGCTGTGCCATGCTTAAATCTTTGTTTTTCGTCTCTACATAACTTTTTAACTTTTCCATGTTTATTTCTATCTCATCAATCTCTCTATGTTCTATTATAATTGCCCATTTTTTATCTATCTTTTTCCATTCTTTTTCTGCCTTTTCAATGTTTTTTTTTGCTTCTTCCCAATGTTCTTTTTCTATGTTTTGCTGTACTGCTGTCAGCATTTTATTTAAATTTTCAGAGGTTTTATCAAGGTATTTAAAAGATATAATATCTAAAAATAGGACGAAAATAACAATAGATATCATCAAAGGAACTACATATCGCACATTTAACCTTCCTTTCTGTAAACAGTCAAAACTTTGTTGGCATCTAAAGAGGCAAAAAGTACTTCTTTGACATTTTGTATTTTCCACATTTTGAGCTGTTCATTTAACCATTCCATGTCAATACTTGCTTTCTGCATATTTTGATGCATAATTCTTCCGTCTATTATTATAGGAAGTGGCAATCCCTCATATTGAGGAGTTAAATTTAAGTCTTGAGGAGTAACAGGTTTCTTGTCACTTTTTGGTATCACACTTAAATTACCATTTGTTTCAAGTATTGCATATTCCACATCGGCTATATTAGGGTAACCTTTTACTCTCAATTCTTCCAAAAGGTCATTTATATTGTAGCGTTCTTTTTGGAGCTCTGATGTTAGAATTTTTCCTTTTTCAATTAAAATAGTAGGTGTGCCACAAATTATAGCTCTTGCCCTTAAACTCTTCATTGATAAGTAAGATAAAAAAAGTTGTGAAACTAGAAGTGTTAAGACAGGTATAATGCCTGATAAAAGAGGAATCCCTTTATTTTGCATAGGGATGGCTACTAAGTCTGCTATCATGATTGCTACAACTAACTCGTAGGGTTGAAGCTGTCCTATTTGCTGTTTCCCTGAAATTCTCATAAATATTACTACCAGAACGTATAAAATTAAGGTACGGAAAAACAGTATTAACATAATGTCACCCTTTCTAAGTCTTCATATATAGTATTGTTGGAGGGTTTTGAAAATATTCATTTACATTTATTTCAATATTTCTCATAAAACTTTGTTAAAAAACTTTTTGTAATGTAAAATTTTCAATGGTAACGTTTTATAACAATTTATGATATAGTATGTAAATTTACAAACTGTTATAATATAGAGGAGGGATAAATAAAAAATAGGGGTTGAAGAATATGTATAAACTTTTTGTCACAGATGCTGATGGGAGCTTGTTAAATAGCAATTCTGAAATCTCTGATAAAAATAAAGAAGCAATAAAAGAGGTGATTTCAAGGGGAGTCATTTTTACTATTGCTACTGGACGTATGTTTTCTTCTATCCTACCTTATGCTCATGAGCTTAATATTAATGCTCCAGTGATTTCTTATAATGGTGCTTTAATAAAAGATATTTATACTAAAAAGGTGTACTATTACAGCCCTATACAGACAGAAGATGCAATATTTGCAATAAGATTGTTAAAAGAAAGTGGATACCATATTAACCTCTATATTGATGATGAGTTATACGTGGAAGAAATAACTGATAGAGTAGAGTGGTATCTTTCTTTTAACAATGTTACTGTAAATGCGGTGGGGAATCTGGAGGAATTTCTTAAAAAGACTGGCAGTGTAACGGCTAAGATCTATGCGTTAAATGATATTAAAAATCCTATTTCTATTGATGCAGAAATTTACGACGAAATTTCAAAAAGATTGACCATTTCTAGTTCTGGAGGAGGGCATTTAGAGATTAATGCAAAAGGAGTAAGCAAGGGAAATGCTTTAAAAACTCTTGCCAATATGTACAGTATAAAAAGAGAGCAGGTAGTGGCAATTGGGGATAATCTAAATGACCTGTCAATGATAGAATATGCAGGATTGGGAATAGCTATGGGTAACGCTCCTGACATTGTAAAGATAAAAGCGGATTATACAACTTTATCAAATGATGAAGATGGAGTTGCTCATGTAATAGATAAATTTTTCTTAAATAAAAAGACAGTAGCTGTATAGTAACAAGTTTAAACAAAAGGGAATAAAATATATTACCGCGAAGGCGGTAATATATTTTTTTATTTAGGTGATGGCCATGGAAGGTATTGTTATAAAATTTATCAGCTTGGTTATTATATTTGTTGGGATTTTATATATGTTATTCTCTTTTTTGCCTCTATTTTGCGAAAAAGAACAAAAAAGAGAGTTAAAAGATGAGTCAGTCAAAAAAATTCATGAAAATGAATGAAAAAAATTGAAAAAATCTATTGACAAAATTCTTTTTAAAAAGTAAAATAACATAAAGCGAAAACGATTAATCCTGGGAGTGATGTGCTATGAGTGCAACGATAAAAGATGTGGCGAGGGAAGCAAAGGTTTCGATTGCTACGGTTTCTAGGGTTTTAAATAACAGTGCTGTTGTTACAGACGAGACGAGGCAGAGAGTATTAGAGGCTATAAAAAAGACGGGATATAAGCCTAATGCGTTAGCTCGCAGTTTAAAGATCCAAAAGACTCATACTATAGGTCTTATAGTTCCGGATATTTCTAGTGCTTTCTATCCTGAGGTAGTTAGAGGGATAGAGGATATTGCGGCGATGTATAATTATAACATATTTTTGTGTAACACTGACCAAAAAGAGGAAAAAGAAGTCAAATATATAGAAATATTAGGAGAAAAGCAAGTAGACGGGATTATCTTTATGGGGGATATTGTAAGGGATAGTGTTATACAAACATTTAACGAGTTTGGTGTACCAGTGGTGATGGCAGGTACTCAGGACAAAGATAAGAGATTTCCTAGTGTTATGATTGACAATGAAAAAGCCGCATACGACGCCGTAAAATATTTGATTTCTTTAGGGCATAAGAAAATAGGTTTAATTTCAGGCCCTATGCATGACCCTATAGGAGGGCTTCAAAGAATTGAAGGTTACAAAAAAGCTTTAGAAGAACACGGCATAAAATATGACCCTGAATTAGTAGTGGAAGGAGAGTTTAAAACTCGCAAAGCGTATTTAGCTATGCTAAAGCTTTTGGAATACAATGTAGATGCAGTGTTTGCAGCATCAGATGATATGGCTGCTGCTGCCATAAACGCCATATTTGACTCAAATCTCAAAGTACCAGAAGACATTCATGTAGTAGGTTTTGACAATACTTATATTTCTACTATATTTAGACCTACCATTACTACAATCCAACAGCCTGCATATGACATAGGGGCTGTGAGCATGAGGCTTTTAACTAAGCTTTTGGCAAAAGAACCTATTGAAGAAATGCATGTTATTTTGCCTCATCAGTTGATTGTAAGAGAATCTACTGGCTTTGGAGAAGAAAAAAATAGCCGTTAAGGCTATTTTTTTTGTAAATTATTATGGTATACTGGTGTCAGGAGGGGTTAGATGGAAAAATTGTTGATTATAGACGATGAAGAAATGTTTGTAAAAGGTTTAAAACTTTCTTTAGAAGAAGAAGGGTTTGAAGTTGATACTGCCTACGATGGAGAGGAGGGGCTTGATAAGGTCCGTTTGGGAAATTATGACCTTGTAATTTTAGATATTATGCTTCCTAAATTAGACGGTTTTTCAGTATGTAGAGAGATAAGGAGTTTTTCAAATATTCCCATAATTATGCTTACTGCAAGAGGAGATGATATTGACAAGATTGTAGGGATAGAAATAGGAGCTGATGATTATTTAGCGAAACCTTTTAATACTAGAGAGCTTATTGCGCGAATAAGAGCACTTTTAAGAAGAGCTACAAATCCTTATACTAAAAGGAAAGACGAAATAAGAAGAGGAGAACTTTATATAAATATTACAGAAAGAGCGGCTTACAAGAGAGGCAAGAGAATTGAGCTTACAAATAAAGAATTTGAAATTTTAGTGTTGCTAGCTTCTAATCCAGGGAAAGTCTATACAAAAGATAAATTGTTAGACTTGATATGGGGATTTGATTTTTACGGTGATACTAATACTGTTACAGTGCATGTGAGAAAACTTAGAGAGAAAATTGAAGATGACCCTGCAAATCCTCAATATATTTTCACCAAATGGGGTGCAGGATACTATATGAAGTAAAGGTGATAAAATGAGTTTAAGGTGGAAAATCTTTTCTTTATATTTGATAATTTTAATAATTTCATTGGCATTAACTGGGTTTTATCTTTACCGTTATATTGAAAAAAGCTATTTAGACAATGTCAGAGTCAATAATTTAATGCAAGCCAATATGGTATCTAATTTTGTATCAAGATTTGTAGGTACCTCTTCTTCTTATTTGATTGAGCCCACTATAATGGAGTATGCAAAACAAATAAGTTCAAGAATACTTTTTACTAATATAAATGGAAAAGTATTGGTGGATTCTGCTTCTTCAAAAGAATTTGAAGGAAAAGTAATAAAGGATTACAGCGATATAAAAGAGGCTTTAAATGGTAAGGGTTCTACAAGTATTCATGACATAAATGGGGTAGGTTGGGCAATGTATACTGCAGTCCCCGTTATAGCAAAAAACAATGTAGTAGGGGCAATACTTATATCTTCTTCTATAGATGACATAATTAACCTGTTAAACTCTATAAAATATCGCATGATATATACTTTTACAGGTATTGGATTTTTGGTAAGCCTTTTAAGCCTTTTAGTGGCTTCTTACATTACTAATCCTTTAAAACGATTAACAGAAGCAGCAAATATTTTATCTCAAGGGAAATTAGACTATAAAGTTGAGGCAAAAAGCAATGATGAAATTGGGAAATTGGCTAATGCTTTTAATAAGATGAGTTTCAATTTAATGAAAATAGATGAAGAGCGGAAAAGATTTGTTTCAGATGCTTCTCATGAACTAAAAACTCCTCTGGCATCTGTAAAAGTTTTGATAGAATCTCTCATAAATAGTAAAAATCAGGATATAAAATTTTATAAAGAAATATTGAGGGATGTGGATGGAGAACTGGATAGGATGACAAGATTGGTAAATGACCTGTTAGAATTAGCACGAATGGATAGGATTAAAACGGTAAAAGTTAGAAAAAGTGAGATTAGTGAAATTATATTAGATGTAATAGAAAGTCTTCTTCCTCTTGCAAAAGCGAAAGAAATAAACCTTGAATTTAAAGGAAAGAATAATGTTTTTGCAGAAGTTGATCCCGACAGGTTTTATAGGATGGTTTATAACATTGTAGAAAATGGGATAAAATATACTCATCATGGAGGAAATGTGATAGTAGGTTTAGAAGAAGATGAAAACAATATTTACCTTACGATAAAGGATAATGGGATTGGTATAAGTGAAGAAACGCTTCCCAAAATATTTGACAGGTTTACAAGGGGAGATACTGCAAGGTCTAAAAAAAGTGGTGGTTTTGGCTTAGGGCTTGCTATTGCTAAAGAGATAATAGATATCCATGAAGGCAAAGTCACAGTGGAAAGTAAAGTAGGAGAAGGAACAGTATTTAAAATTTCCCTGCCCAAAAAGAAAACTAATTAAGTTTTTTAATGATTTTTTTATGTTTATTTAATGTTTGTGTAACAAAAGTATAGTAAGATTAAACTAAAGGGAGGGAATAAAAGTGAAAAAAATTGCCCTAGTATTGATAGGCTTATTTATTTTGACGTTGTCGGGGTGCTTTGCGAGAGTTAATAGCAATAATGAAAATGCCCCTATAAATCCAAAGCCTACGGTACAAGACGTGTCCAGAGAGATTTCTCTTTATTTTTTAAATGATAAGATGAATGGACTTATTTTAGAAAAAAGACTTATTGCTAAGGATTCTGATGTTTTAAAGCAAGTTGTAACTGAAATGATTAAAGGGCCGACAGATGAATATGCAAAACCGGTATTTCCCAGTGGGACAAAGCTAATCTCTATAGAATTACAGGACGGAACTGCTTTTGTAAATTTATCCAAAGAATTTTTACAAGATAGTGAAGATGAAGAAATAGACAAATTAAGAGTTGCTGCACTCATAAATTCTTTGACCGATATACCCGGAGTTGACAGTGTTCAAATACTAGTTGAAGGAAATAAAGTTGACGCGGTAGGAAAATACAAAATAGGTTTAGAACCTTTAAAAAGAATAGTCTTAATAGGAGAGGTATATAATAACCCAGATAGGATAAAGAAATTACAGGAAAGAGCAGATTTAGGAAAAGAAACATGGCGTTTTGACCCTATTCAACTCCTTAGAAAAGAAGGCGGGATAATAGGGATTGGAAGTGAAGATGATTTGACTTTAAAAGATGAAAACAATGGTGTAGCTTATGTAGAGGCGATACACGATAATAAAATGTATAACATAACATTGGTTCAGCCCCTTGGTAAAGGAAGTAACTATATTTGGGTTATAGACAATGTTAAAGCCAAGTTTACTCAAATACCTGAAGCAAACCCTCTTAAAGGAGAATCTTTTATATACGGTATAGTGAAGGCTATCGATTATGAAAACAGGATTATAACAATTGAAAGAGAATACCAGGACTCTCAGGATGTAAGAAATCAAGTAGGGCCGGATATAAAGGTATTGCCTGATGCTATTATACATTTTCAAGCGAAAGTGGGCTATGACAGCCAAGGAGGATTTAAGTATGCAGAAAGGGACATGAACTTTGCGGAAATAAAAATAGGAGATGAGTTGGGTATAATATTGAATAAAGATAAAGAAGCAAGGGCTATAATAGTTTCTGATAGAAGTAACATATCTTATGAACCAAATATAAAAGTAGTGTCCCCAGTCAGAAACAATGTGGTGACAAGTCCTTTTAAAGTAATAGGCAAAGCGAGAGTATTTGAGGGAAATGTAAATATAAGGCTTGTTGGCAGCGGTGGGAATGTCATAAGTGAGACTTTTGTACAAGCTACTGCTGCTGCTCCTTCTTGGGGAGATTTTGAAGCTATAATCTCTTATAAACCTTTAAAAGAGCCTCAAAACGGTATTCTTCAGGTCTTCTCTTTAAGCCCTAAAGATGGTTCTGTACAAAACCTCGTTTCTATTCCATTAAAACTTAAGTGAATTCAGTATTTCAAGGACAATTGGATGCTTTTGGCAATTACTTCGGCTATGTCAAATACAAATCCTAATCTTACTGAGTTTAGAGGAATTGAGTCATATACATCGACAATACCTACTATTGAAATATCTCCAACAGGAGGCAGCATTTTCCCCACACCTTTTCCAGGGTACAGTGGGGCTTTTTTTATTGAGATTTTTCCTATACTTTCTTTGTCTCCTAAAGAAGCATCTATAGCTATAATTTTACTGTTAGGATGCTTCTTTTTTATGTATTTCATATTCTCTTCTAGGTTCATAGCGTGGATTGGAGATTTTAAGGTGCCGTAAACAAAGTAGGTTGGTGGAAGTGATTTTGATAACAGATTTCCCACGATAGGTCCTAAGGAATCACTTATAAATTTGTCTGTGCCAATACATAAAAAAATTGAATTAGGACTTAAATATGTACTTAAAAAATTTGATATAAAATAAATTGCATTTGAGTCGTCATATTTAAGCCTTAATTCATCCATCTATAAATAGCCTCCTTTACAAATAAGTTGAATTAAAATTTTTATGGCAAGCAATAATAAGAATATGCAATATTAATTGAAAGGAATGACTGATATTGAAGAGACTAGGATTATATTTGGTTTTGATTGTTGTGATTGCTCTTTTTACTACTATGTTTATGTTGAAGACAAAGTTTGAAGAACCTATTTATTTCTCTCAACAAAATTTGCGGGATAAAAATGAAATCCAGCTTACGAAAGAAAATGAGAGGGTTTGTGAAGAAGAGCAAACTGCCAGTTCAAGAGTAGATAAAGTAGATAAAGAAGAAAAAGAAATGGCAAAAAGAAATCAAAGAAGTGAAAACGCCAGGAAAGTAAGGATTTTTAAAGAGAAAATATTAGAGGACCTGCTTAAACAAAAAAACAGAGAAGTTTATGATTTGGGAAATAACAAAAAAACGCAAGAGGAAAATAGTGGCGATAACAACATAATAATTACTCCAGAAAAGATTTTACAAGTGCAAAATGAGATGGAACCTTTACAAAAAATCAAAGTAATGAATATTATCCTTAAATTAGGAGCAGAGGATATGAACGAAATTATGAAAATAGCTCAGAAGGGCTTGACACAAAAGGATAATGACAAAATAATGGAAATATTGAAAAATAAGCTTTCCTCTGAAGATGTTAGGTACCTTGTAGAAATAGCAAATGAATATTTTGCAAAAAAATAAACCCCTCCTTAAAATTAGAAGGGGTTTTAAATTTCGTTAAATTTATTTATTTATAAGATTTTTAAACTGATAGTTTATTTCTTTGCTGTTTACCATTACAGAAATAAAACCAAAGTCATTGTATATGTCATTTGTATTGCCTTCTACGTCTGTACCATAAGTTGTGATGTATCTTATTTCATCATTTAAAGTAGTGTAAAACTTGCTTTTGCTGTTATATATAATCCACACATTTTTACCTGTATTTTTGTTAAATTCTTTTAGAGTCTCTTCAAATAAAGTAGCTTCTTTTACGTCTTTAAAACCATCACTTCCCCATACTGGTTTAGGAAGTATGACAAAAAGGTTATCTCCTTTTACGTTGCTGAGCTGTTCTTTAAACCAAGTCCATTGGTTTTTATCAGGACTTAAAAGACTTCCACTGCGATTGTTAAGGGCAATAAATGTTGAATTGTTATAATTATATACCTCATACTTCTCATTGGTGGTAATGTATTTAACTTTCAAATTATTTAAAACTTTTTCATCTATATCTCCTAAAAATATAGCCAGGGGGTATTCTTTGTTTGCAATATCAGCCGCTTTTAAAGATATTTGCAACTTCAAAAGGGTATTGTATTTTGTATCACCAAATACCATAAATTTAAAAGAATTAGAAGTATTTTTCACAGGCGCTTCTTTGTTAGCTGGGTCTATTTGTGTAAACTCTGTAACTTTAGGAAGTATTGACGTGTCAAATTCTGAACCTTGTCCTACTCTAACGGGTAAAATGGCTTTTTCTCCCAGTATATTTGCGACAAGTGCACCACTCGCATCAAAATTAGAGGATATAAATGCTCCCTTGTTATCTATATTGCCAATGTTGTTATAAACATCCCAAGTAATATCTTGCGGTTCTATTAAAGCTCTGTAGCCTTTTATGTTCTTTGCAGTGACTGTTATGGGTACTGCTTTGTTTTTATCAACGACTATATTAGCTGGATTAAATCGTATGTCTACAGGTTTGTCAAGAGAATTTATTTTGATAGTCCCAATAGCATTTCCTACTCTTGCAGTTATAACACCTTCTCCTACGCTTGTTGGCATAAAAGCATTACCACTAAATACTCCAGTAATTCCACTTACTGAAAACAAAACTTCTTCAGGATTAATTATGACAGGATTGTAATTTTCATCGTATCCTTTAACTGTAATTGTCCTGTGAAGTCCTTTAAACACGTTAGTATCTGATACTTCTAATTTTAAAGCGTATAGATTTCCCTTAGGAGCTGTGTTAAATATTCCTATTCCATTTGCTACTTTTCTTTCATAGCCTTCAGGAGCATAATTTGCAAGTTTAGCGTCAGTATCCCCTATTGGTCTTATTGCCATTTGTGTTGACCCGCCACCGTCTAAGTTTAAAGCATCATATGCACCTAAGGATATCATTAAATTTGCCATTTCTGTTTGTGTCATTCCACGGCTTGAAGTACCGTCAACAGTGGCGATGATCAAATATTTTTTGTCTTGAGTATAGCCTATTGCTGTTCGTGCTGTGTAGCCTTTTATTTCATGAGTGAAAGGCGCAATTTTTCCGTCTTTTACAAGGATTGTGCCGCCACTTACAGCCATTTTGAGATTTTGAAAGGGAGGATTTGTATTTATGTCTTTTTGTATTATATCTCCTGGCTTTAAAGTGAGTAAATTTTCACCTACATAACCTGCACCAGCCAACACATATCCGCCTTGTGGTATTTCGACAGAAGGCTGTCCTTGACGCACTTCTAATACTCTGTCATTTTCATCTACAATGACTTCTACCAATTGAGGTACATTTTCATTTGCTCCCGGAGATGTTGTAAACCAATCCCTTGTGTACATTACTAAATACTCAAAAGTATTGCTTATTTTATTTATTGCGGCAAGAGGAAGTTTCGTGCCGTTTGGAAGAGTAACGGACATACTTTTTGACCAATATTCTATAGAGGGAACTCCATTTGCGTCAATGGAGAAAGTGGCCAGTTTACTCTCATTTGAAGGGTCTGTTATTAACCTTCCATCTTTTACTGTTGCTCCTATTACGAATCCTGTTTTTGTATCGAAGAAATCGCCGTTCACAGCAGCCACAGCACCATAAGAATTTGCCATTTCACGCACTGGCATTCTATCTTTTATGCCAGTAGGATTGAAAATTACTGATACATCAGTATATTTATCAGTTAAGTCCACTTTTAACACGTTAATGTTTATCCATCCTTCAGTCGTAAAATAGATTATATTTTTATGTACTACTCCTTTACTTAAATTTTGTGCAAATTCTTTTGCCTCAAGGATTGTATATGTATCGGCCTTTACATTTTGCATTGGAAAAGCTAAAAATAGTAGAAGAGAGCTGATGCATAAAGATAATATTTTTTTAATTCTCAATCGTATCCCTCCTGGTGTTTTTTGTATTTTACGTATGTTTTCTTTTCAGGTTAATTGTACCATCGTATTATTACAGGTGTATTACAAAAACATAAATATTTGGTTAATATTTATTATTTGCCGCGTAAATAAAGTTGAAACAGTAAGCTTATCAGCTTGAAGGGGAAATTAAAGAAATTATTTACTTACATTTTAAATTAATAAGTTTAAAATATGACGTATTCTTAAAAAATTTAAAGATTAAAAGCGATAAATCAATAAAACGGCCATTTTTAAGCTTCTATGCCTATTGTGAAATTTCATTTTTTCTATTATAATTTATTTCGTCACTGATGTCGGGATGTAGCGCAGTTGGTAGCGCACGTGCTTTGGGAGCATGGGGTCGGGGGTTCAAGTCCCTCCATCCCGACCATTGTGGTCGTATAGCTCAGCTGGGAGAGCACCTGCCTTACAAGCAGGGGGTCATAGGTTCGAGTCCTATTGCGACCACCATTTTCAAAAATTAAATATTGTGGAGGGATACCCAAGTGGCCAAAGGGGGCAGACTGTAAATCTGTTGGCTGTCGCCTTCGATGGTTCGAATCCATCTCCCTCCACCATTGAAAAAAAGACCGGAGGGTCTTTTTTTATTTTTCTCCTTCAAATATCTTGACATGGTAAAAAAGTGTAGTATAATATTATTTGAAAAAGAAAATAATTATTTATTAATAAAAATTTAATTAAGGAGGAATCTTTTATGAGAGAAATGACAAGACATAACCTTAGTGAAGCTTATGCAGGAGAGAGCCAAGCTCACATGAGATATCAAATTTTTGCTGATGTAGCTGAAAAAGAAGGCAAACCTAATATTGCAAGACTTTTCAGGGCTATTTCCTATGCTGAATTGGTACATGCTACAAATCACTACAAAACTCTTGGAGAAGTAGGGAATACAGTAGAGAATCTTGAAAAAGCTATAGAAGGGGAAACCTTTGAAGTAGAAGAGATGTATCCTGCTTATAATGCTGTTGCAGAACTTCAAGAGGAATCTGGAGCTAAAAAAAGCATACATTATGCTATTGAGGCTGAAAAAATACATGCAAAATTGTACACTGAAGCAAAAGAAGCAGCATTAAAAGGAGAAGATATAAAGATATCAAAAGTTTACATATGTCCTGTTTGCGGATATACCTCTGTTGATGTATTGCCAGAAAAATGTCCTGTATGTGGAGTTCCTGGAGAAAAATTTGTAGCATTTTAAATACAATTTCAAAAAAGAGCATGTTTTGGCATGCTCTTTTTTGATGCAAAAATATTTGACATAGTAGATAAAGTGTGCTATAGTAGACATCAGAAAATTTAATAACATGCTCTTATCAAGAGAGGTGGAGGGAAAGAGCCCGATGAAACCCGGCAACCTGTCCTATAGGACAAGGTGCTAATTCTCTCAGAAGCATGCTTCTGAAAGATGAGGGTGTGTGCCTCTTCTTTTAGAAGGGGTTTTATTTTGTTTTTAAGGAGGAATAGAGAGATAAAATGCGTAAACTGTTTACATCTGAATCTGTTACTGAGGGACATCCTGATAAAATCTGCGATCAGATTTCTGACGCAATATTAGATGAAATTTTGAAAAAAGATCCCTATGCCAGAGTTGCTTGTGAAACAGCTGTGACTACTGGTTTGGTCATGGTAATGGGGGAAATTACTACCCAGTGCTATGTAGATATACCAAAAGTAGTGAGAAAAGTAGTAGAAGAGATTGGCTACACAAGAGCAAAATTCGGTTTTGACGCCGACACTTGTGCAGTTATCACTTCTATTGATGAGCAATCTCCTGATATTGCCCTCGGTGTGGACAAGGCATTAGAAGCTAAAAGAGGAGAACTTTCAGATTCGGAAATTGAAGCTATTGGTGCTGGAGATCAAGGCTTAATGTTTGGCTTTGCTTGTGATGAAACAGAAGAATTAATGCCTATGCCTATAATGATGGCTCACAAGCTTGCGAGAAGACTGGCTGAAGTTAGAAAAGATGGGACATTAAGCTATTTAAGACCAGACGGTAAAACACAAGTAACAGTAGAGTATGAAGATGACAGGCCTGTGAGGGTAGATTCTGTTGTAGTATCAGCTCAACATGCACCTGAGATTGACCATGATGCTATTGAAAGAGATATTATTGAACATGTAATAAAACCCATAATTCCTGAAAATATGATAGATGATAAGACTAAAATTTTTGTAAATCCAACGGGGAGATTTGTAATTGGTGGACCTCAAGGTGATAGTGGACTTACAGGAAGAAAAATTATTGTAGACACATATGGCGGATATGCAAGGCACGGGGGCGGAGCTTTTTCTGGTAAAGACCCTACAAAAGTTGATAGATCCGCAAGTTATGCTGCAAGATATGTGGCAAAAAATATTGTGGCAGCAGGACTTGCTAATAAGTGTGAAGTGCAATTAGCTTATGCGATAGGTGTTGCTACACCTCTTGAAATAGGTATTGATACTTTTGGCACAGGCAAGATACCAGATGAAAAGATTTCGGAAATTGTAAAACAAGTTTTTGATTTAAGACCTGCAGCTATAATTAGGGATTTAGATTTGAGAAGACCTATTTATAGACAAGTTGCAGCTTATGGCCACTTTGGAAGACACGACTTAGACCTCTCATGGGAAAAAACAGACAAAGTAGATATATTAAGAAAATTGGCAGGAATATAAATTTGAAGCCCGGGTAACCCCGGGCTTATGGCATTTTTTATATATCTTTTTTTAATGCCATAGAATTTATGCTTTGTAAACGCTTCGCTACCTTTAATTATACCACAAAAATTGAAAAAAAGAAATGAATTGGCTTTAATTTGCTTTAAATATAAGGTAAAATTAAATAAAGAAAAGAATTAAAACAGGAGAATCGGTTATGATTGACATGGAAGGTGTAGTTGAAGAAATAATTTTTAGAAATGAACAAAATGGTTATACGGTTTTAGAATTAAGTACCCAAGGTTTAGTAGTCACTGCTGTAGGTTATATGCCTTATGTAAACATTGGGGAAAGAATTAAAATTGAAGGAGAATGGGTAGAACATCCTGATTACGGAGAGCAAATTAGGGTTTTAAATTATGAAACTTTGGCTCCCACCACTTTAGAGGGAATAGAAAAGTTTTTATCTTCTGGGTTAATTCCTGGAATAGGTCCTATTACAGCAAGAAAAATTGTAAAAAAGTTTGGTGTTGATTCTTTAAATATAATTGAAACTGCACCAGAAAGATTAAAAGAAATAAAAGGTCTAAGCGATGAGAAAATAAAAAGAATTTGTGAAGCTTATGAAATGCAAAAGGGCATAAAAGAAGTGATGGTATTTTTGCAGGGGTACGGTATTTCTACTGCAATGGCTATAAAGATTTATAAAGAATACGGAAACAACGCGATTGAAATTATTAAGCAAAACCCTTACAGATTGGCTGACGATATATTTGGAATAGGATTTAAAACTGCAGACAAAATAGCAGAGAGCCTAGGAGTTGACCCTCATTCTCTATATCGCATATCTTCTGGTACTCGATATGTTTTGATGCAATATGCGGCAAATGGTCACACCTATGTGCCAAAAGAATTGTTAAAAAAAGAAGCAGCAAGTTTGTTAGAAGTAAGCGAAGAAGAAGTAGAAGATTCTTTTGTGCTTTTAGTACAAAATGAAAAAATACATATTGAAACTTTTGAAGATGATACTGTAGGAATTTACTATATACCTTACTATATGGCTGAATTACACACGGCAGAGAGATTGTTTAACATGACACTAATGGAAAATGAAGATTTAGGCATAGATGTCCAAAAAGAAATTAGAAATTTTGAAAAAGAAACAGGTATTTTGTTGGCAGAAAATCAAAAATTGGCTGTAGAAGAAGCTATTAAAAATTCTGTTGTTGTCATAACGGGAGGTCCAGGCACAGGAAAGACTACGATAATAAATTGTATAATACGTATTTTTGAAAAAGCTGGTAAAAAAGTGGCTCTTGCAGCCCCAACAGGAAGAGCCGCAAAAAGGATAACGGAAGCTACTGGAAAAGAGGCAAAAACTATTCATAGGCTTTTAGAATATACTTATTCGGAGGAAGAAGGGAAGGGCTTTAACAAAAATGAAAAAGACCCATTAAAATACGACGTTATAATAGTTGACGAAGTTTCAATGGTAGATATATTGCTTATGAATGCTTTATTAAAAGCCCTACCTATAGGGGCAAAACTGATTTTAGTAGGGGATGCTGATCAGCTTCCATCTGTTGGAGCTGGAAATGTCCTAAGAGATATAATAGACAGTGGCATAGTAAAAGTGATACGGTTAAAAGAAATTTTTAGACAACAAAAGCAAAGCTTGATAGTAGTAAATGCTCACAAGATAAATAACGGAGAATATCCCACCTATAACGATAAAAACAGCGATTTCTTTTTTATAAATGCCAACACCCAAGAGGATATATTAAAAACCATATTGGAACTTGTTATAAACAGACTTCCTAAAGCTTATGGATTTCATCCTATTAATGATATTCAAGTACTCACTCCCATGAGAAAAGGGATAATTGGTGTTCACAATTTAAATTTGGAGTTACAAAAAGCATTAAATCCCCACGACAAAACTAAAGCCGAAAAAATATTGAAGGAGTTTGTTTTCAGAGTGGGGGATAAAGTGATGCAAATAAAAAATAACTACAAGATAAAATGGAAAAAAGGCGCTGAAGAAGGAGAAGGAGTGTTTAATGGAGATATAGGAATAATTCAATCAATAGACGAAGAATTACAGGAATTGACTGTATATTTTGACGACGAAAAATTTGTCACTTATGACTCTTCTGATTTGAATGAACTGAATTTGTCTTATGCTATAACAGTACACAAAAGCCAAGGCAGTGAATTTCCTGTTGTCATAATGCCAATTACTTATGGACCCCCTATGCTACTTACAAGGAACCTTTTGTACACTGCCGTTACAAGGGCAAAAAAATTGGTTATTTTGGTGGGCCAAGAGAAATATTTGCAATTTATGATTGATAACAATAAAATCTCAAAAAGATATTCAGGGCTCCTTTCAAGGCTTAAAAAAGCACTTTTGTATGTAAACTAAATTACGATTTTACACAAAATAGAGGAAAATTTGCTGTAAAATGATAATTTTTTAATTAATTTTAATTTAATAATGCCGATATAAAATATAAAAGAAAAGTGAATTGCAATAAGGGGCAATAAAAATGATTTTTTTAGACCTTTTATTTCCACCAAAAACAACCTGTATTATTTGTAAAACTGCTATAAAAACAGGATATTTATGCGACAAATGCAAAAGTACATTAAAATTTATTGAGGGTAATAGGTGTAATATTTGTGGTAAACCAATAGACTATGAAGGAACATGCCCTGATTGCTTAGAGCATGGCCATGAATTTAAACAAAATATAAGTCCTTTTGAATACGATGGTGTTGTAAAAGACTTAATAGGGCGGTTCAAATATTTCAAAGAAAGAGAATTAGCACCTTTTTTTGCAGACTATATGGCTGATGCAGTTAAAAAAATGGACTGGCCTATCGATGTCATAGTACCTGTTCCTCTTCACAAAATTAGACTTGACGAAAGAGGTTACAATCAGTCAGAACTTTTGGCAAGAGAACTTTCTTATCGGTTGAATATTTTTATGTCTAAAGCTTTAAGAAGAGTGAGAAATACAACAACACAGACTGCTTTGCACAAAGAAGAGAGGATAGATAACGTAAAGGGTGCTTTTAAAGTGACTTACAAAGATACTATTGTTGGGAAAAATGCGCTACTGGTAGACGACGTGTTGACAACAGGTGCTACTTTGGACGAGTGTGCCAAAGTCTTAAAAGAAAATTGGGCAAAAGAAGTATATGTGGCTACCGTAGCAACTGGCAAAAATATGTGATGGGGAGTTTGAAGTATCAAAAAGGGGATGAAAAGAAATGGAAATAAGAAATTGTAAAAGGTGCGGAAGGCTTTACACGTATACAGGAATTGATTTATGTCCAGAGTGTTATAGACAGGATGAAGAAGATTTTATGAAAGTGCGTGATTATTTAGATGCTCACCCTTCAGCTACCATGCTGGAAATATCTCAAAATACACAGGTTTCTATAAAGAAAATAATGGATTTTTTAAAGGAAGGCAGGCTTATTTTAACCTCTAATAACGTCAATATAGGTCTTAAGTGCGAAAAATGTGGTAAACCAATACTTACAGGTAGGTTTTGTGAAGAGTGCAAAACCAAATTAGCTAAGGAACTAATGAAAGGCTATTCGATTCAATCCGATGACAAAGAAGAAGAAAAACAAACAGGAGAAAGGCTGTACGTTTATGAAAACAACAAAAAAAAGAAAAAATGATTTTATATTAAACTTTTGAATTATTAAGTCGATATTACTAGTAGTACGGGGGTGTTAAAAATGAAAATTTATAATAATAATATTGAAAAAATGATGTCACTTTATCGAGTGGATCCGGTAGGAAAGGTTAGTAGCAAGGAAGCGGAAATGAAGGATAAAGTTGAGATATCAGAAGAAGCAATTAAACTTGCACAAAGTTCAAATGAATTTGAAAAGATTAAAAATCAAAAGATTGAAAACATAAAGTCAATGCTTAATGCAGGAACTTACAATGTAAAAGCTGAAGATGTGGCGGATGCTATTCTTAAGGGAATATTGTTGAATAAAAAAATTTAAAAAGGGTGTGCTGGCAATGGCTAATAGCCAAAAGCTTCTAGATGTATTAAGGGGAGAAACAGAAATTTACAAAGTTTTATTAGACTTAGCAATAAAAAAAACTGATATTATAATTGCAGGAAAAGTAAAAGAATTAGATGAAATAGTTCAAATAGAGAAGCAACTTATAAAAAAACTTATGGAATTAGAAGAACAAAGAGAGGATATATTGGAGAAGATTGATATAGAAGGCAAAATGACAATGACCGACTTGATAGAATCAATTTCTTCAGAAGAAGCAGAAAACCTAAAAGATATTAAATACAATCTGACGAATATTTTAAAAGAACTTGAAGAAAGAAACAAATTAAATGTTGCTTTAATTGAGCAAGCGTTAGAATATATAAATTATTCTATTCAAACAATATCAAGTGCATTAGAAAGTGATGATGGCGTTTATGAAAATAATGGCAATATAAAAAGATACACCAGCCTAATTGATAAAAAGGCATAGGGGGATGAAAATGTCTACTTTTCAAGGATTAGAAATAGCAAAGACAGGATTGTTTGTAAGCCAAAAGGCTTTGGATGTCACTGGACACAATATTGCTAATGCTAATACCCCTGGGTATACTCGTCAAGTAGTAGATATGGCCTCAATTGCACCACCCACTACTTTTGGTATGTATGACCAATGGGGAAAAGCCATAGGAGAAGGCGTAAAAATACAGGATATAAGACAAATCCGCGATCAATTTTTAGACAACCAATTCAGAAGGGAAAATAAATTTTTGGGTGAATGGGAAACAAAAGCGCAGGTTTTAGCTGCTGTTGAAGATATATTTAACGAACCTTCAAATAGCGGAATAAACACAGTGCTTAATGACTTTTTTAATTCCCTTCAAGAATTATCCAAGAATCCAGAAAGTTTGACGGTAAGAGCGGAAGTTAGAGAGCGAGCTATTGCCCTTGCTGATACTTTTAATACTGTATATCAGCATCTTTATGATAAATTAAACGAATTGAATTCTACCATACAAAGTAGAATTGCAGAAATAAATTCTTATGCCGACAGAATAAGCAAATTAAACAATGAAATATATAGATTTGAACTTACCGGACAGACAGCAAATGACTTAAGAGACCAGAGAAATATCCTTGTTGATCAGCTTTCCAAACTTGTCAACATCACCACCTATGAAGACTCCAATAAAAATTTCAGAATTGATATAGCTGGACAAGCTTTGGTAGATGGGTCAACTGCATTTACGATGAGTCTCAATAATACAGGTGATGTGGTATGGGATTTAACAGGAGCACCTGTAAACCCTTCAAGTGGTATATTAAAAGGCTTACTGGATATGAGAGATGGAGATGGCACCAACGGAATAAAAGGAGTACCCTATTATATAAGTGAATGGAATAAATTAGCGTATAGTGTAGCACATGCAATAAATGAAGTACATAAAGCAGGTTATGGGCTTGACGGTTCTAATGGTACACCGCTTTTCACTGATTTTGCAGATCCATATGACTCTGGAGTTAAATATGCTCAGTTAATTAAAGTGGATTCAGCTATTCTCGATTCAAATGGCTTGCAAAAAATAGCTGCTGCATCAAGTACGGCTACTCTTCCGGGCGATAACACAAATGCATTAAAGCTTATTGCTTTAAGGGATCAAGGTAATGCGGTACTAAATGGAGCCACATTTGATGACTTTGCAAGGTCATTAATATCAAATCTTGGAGTGGATGCACAGCAAGCAAATTTAATGCAAAAAAATCAAGAAGTCATGGTAAAACAAATTGATTTAAACAGACAATCGGTATCTGGCGTATCTTTAGATGAAGAGATGACAAACATGTTAAAGTATCAGAAATCCTATGCTGCTTCTGCAAGAGTGATAACAGCCATGGATGAACTTTTAGATACTCTTATAAATAGGATGGGCATTGTAGGGAGATAATATGTCATCTTGTGGTGAAGCCGGAGGATCTCATACCAAAGAGGGATACCATACAGTATTTGACTAAGGCAGGTGTAAAAAATGAGAGTTACTGATGGCATGCTTATAACGAATTTTTTGAATGACTACAACAACAACCTTGAACGGTTACAAAAAAATCAAAACATGTTATCTACAGGCAAAAGAATATCAAGGCCTTCTGATGACCCTGTTGCAGTAGCTACAAGCCTGCGTATTCGAACAGATATGACAAGAAACGACGCTTATACCAAAAATGCTGATGATGCAAAATCCTGGTTGGACATAACTGATACTGCTTTAAATCAATTGGGTAGCCTATTGCAGCGTACGAGAGAATTAGCAGTTGAGGGATCTAATGGGACTTTGACTCAAGAGGATATGCAAAAAATAGCTAACGAGATAGAGCAGTTAAAAGCGCAGATGATACAAGTAGGAAATACTCAATACAATGGAAGATATATATTTGCAGGTTTTAAAACTACTACACAGCCTTTTAGTGAGACCAATAATTCTTATAGTGGCGATAATGGTGTAATAGAGTTTGAAGTAGGTGCTGGGGGAAATAAGATAGCTGTAAATGTGACGGGAGATAAAGTTTTTGATGTATCTGGAGGAACCTCTCAACTTCTTACTGTGATGGATAATCTGAAAAATGCATTAGACTCGGGAGATCATCAGGCTGTAAGCAATTTAATAGTTGATGTGGATAAGCAGATGGAAAATGTATTGGCAGTAAGAGCAGAAGTGGGTGCAAAATCAAACAGAATTGACCTTATAAAGAATAGGCTCCAAGATGATAACTACAATTTCACAGCGCTTCTTTCAAAAAATGAAGATGCAGATTTGGCACAAGTTATTACAAATCTCAAAATGGATGAAAATGTGTATAGAGCCTCTTTAGCCGCAGGAGCTCGTATTATGCAGCCCAGTCTCATAGACTTTTTAAGGTGATAATATGAGTATAGTGATACATCAAACTTTTGGCAGGATAGGTATAAAAACCACTCCTGCCCAAATTTCTATAGAAAGTCCAAAAGCAGACCTTGAAATAAAGCAAATACCTGCAAAAATGAAAATAGACCAAAAACTTCCTCAAGTATATATAGATCAGTATCAGTGTTTTTATGAATCAGGGCTTAAAAGTATTTTTGACCTTGTCCATGATGAAGCCCAGATGAGCAAACAAATAGCTCTTGAAGCAATAGGAAAAATTGCTGAAGATGGAGATACACTTGCATCAATAGAAAACCATCAAGATGCAATTGTAAAATTAAGTGAAGAAGTGCTGATTCAGGATATAGACTTCAATGTTGGCTTAATGCCAGAGTCACGACCTAAAATATGGTTTGACGGATATTTAAGAATAAATTGGCAGTTAGGCGGTGCAGAAGTAAGAGCGATACCACATAAGCCTCAAATATCTGCAATACCAGGACATATAAATATTTATATGAGGGAATATCCTTCAATAAAAATAGAATATGTGGGAAACAATTTTGATAAAACAGTTTAGCTTTTATTGTTTTCCTGTTTTTCCTATAGGAATACCTATAAAACCCGAATATGAAAGTGAGGAACTGATTATGCAAATAAATACAAAAAACTTTGGCATCATAGAATACAATCCTGAAGACGTCATTTACTTTGAAGAAGGAATACCAGGTTTTGAAAATTTACACAATTTTTTAATAATTACTGACAACGAAGAAAACATGCCTTTTAAATGGCTTCAATCAATTGATAATACAGATATAGCTTTTGTAGTTATTGACCCTAGAGTTTTTAAGCCTAATTATACCTTTGAAATTGATGAAGAATTAATACAAGCTCTTCAAATAGAGGATGTGAACCACCTTCTCATATACGTAATTGTAGTAATCCCCGATGAAATAGAAAAAATGACAGCAAACCTAAAAGCACCTATAATTATAAATGCTAAAAATAACAAAGGTAAACAAGTCATTCTTGACAATGGCGAATACCTCATAAAACATCCAATATTGGAGGAACTCAAAAATGCTTATTCTAACGCGTAAAGTAGGTCAAGCCATAATTATAGGGGAAGATATAGAAATTAGAATATTAGAAATTGACGATGGTCAAATAAAATTGGGGGTTACTGCGCCAAAAAACATATCTGTTTTAAGAAAAGAGCTTATAGAAATCAAAGACGAAAACTTAAAAGCTGCATCTGTAAACAAAGAAGCTTTGAGTAAAATAGAAAATTTTATTAAAAAACGCTAAAGTAAATTAAAAATATATCGATATAAATAGTGTAAACAAAAGATGAAGCAGTTGGCCAACTGTAGACCTTAAAACTTAAAAAGGCAAGGATGCCAAATAAAAAATTCAAGGAGGAAGATAAAATGATTATCAACCACAACTTAAGTGCGTTAAACGCATGGAGAGCACTTTCAGTTAACACTGCGAACACACAAAAAGTATTAGAGAAACTTTCATCAGGTTACAGAATAAATAGAGCTGGTGACGACGCAGCAGGATTGGCAATTTCAGAGAAAATGAGAGCGCAGATAGCTGGTTTGAATCAAGCTCAAAGAAATGCTCAAGATGGTATATCTTTAATCCAAACAGCTGAAGGTGCATTAAATGAAACACATGCAATACTTCAGAGAATGAGAGAATTGACAGTTCAAGCTGCAAATAGTACAAATACTCTTACTGATAGGCAAAATATTCAAAAGGAGATTGACCAACTTAAGAAGGAAATAAATAGGATTGCCTCAACAACGCAGTTTAACACTAGGAATCTTTTAAATGGTTCTTTAGCTGCTGGTAAAGCTACACTTACATTTCAGATTGGTGCTAATAGCCAGCAAGTACTTAAATTAAACATAGCTACAATGACTGCATCGGCGTTGAAAGGTACTGCTGCTGGAGCTATTTCAATGGCGAGTGTTAATGTAGCTACTAATAATGCTTCTGCTATTAGTGCCCAAATTAATTCTATCGATGCAGCAATAAATAAAGTGTCTGGTCAAAGAGCCGACCTTGGTGCGGTACAAAATAGGCTTGAACATACTATAAACAACCTTGGTACAGCAGCAGAAAACTTAACAGCAGCAGAATCACGCATAAGAGATGTTGATATGGCAAAAGCGATGATGGAATTCACAAAAGACAACATACTCAATCAAGCAGCTACAGCAATGTTGGCGCAAGCAAATCAATTACCACAAACGGTATTACAATTGCTCAGATAACACAAAAGGGAGGCTTTACACCTCCCTTTAATTTTTTTTGCCTTTTTATTGAAGTGCCTTTTTGACAATATAATTAAATATACGCAGATTATTTTCTAAAAGTCTTAAATTATATTTATTTGTGACGATAATTTATATAAGCATTATAATTATAGGAGGTATTGAAATGGTTAATGAGCTTATGAAAGAAACAATGGAAGAGAGCTTTAAATATATACCAAAGTTGATAAAAGGAATTGATAAAGAGATCGAATATATTAATAATGGAGAATATGAAGAGGCAATTTCTTTGTTAACAAATATTATAGAGGGGCTTGATTGGTCAATACAAGCTATTACTTTAACGGAGTCGTTACATGGATTTAATATAGATATATATAAAACTAACGAAAATCTGAATATATTGCTTGAAGCTATTGAAAATTCTGATTATCAATTAATATCTGATATACTAAATTACGAACTTAAAGCTATTTTATATGAATATATAAATCACTGCCAAAAGGGAGAGCTTAACTGATGAGTTTATTTGAAATTGTTAAAGCAAAAGAAGGGTTTGATACTTTAGTTTTAGTAGCTGATAATAAAAGATATTTTTTACACAGTATCTATTACCCTGTAAAAGAGGCACGAGAGTGGGCAGAGAAGATTCAATTTAATGATGAAGAGATAATATTAATTTATGGGGTAGGACTGGGTTATCATATAAATTTTTTAGCAGAAAAATTGTGTGTGGGTAATAGGCTAATTTTAGTTGAGCCATCGAAGGAAATATTTGAATATGCATTAAATAATGGTTATTATGATGAATTTAAGGATAAAGCTAATATA
This sequence comes from Thermoanaerobacter uzonensis DSM 18761, assembly GCF_900129115.1. Classification (NCBI taxonomy): domain Bacteria; kingdom Bacillati; phylum Bacillota; class Clostridia; order Thermoanaerobacterales; family Thermoanaerobacteraceae; genus Thermoanaerobacter; species Thermoanaerobacter uzonensis. Next base: position 126,488 of record NZ_FQUR01000007.1, read on the forward strand.
TTTTTTATAAATGAGGATTCAGATGAAAATATAAGAAATTTGTTATCTAGATATATTCCATGGGATAATTTTGAAAATCTTGTTTATAAGGAATTTAAACAATATCCTACAGTCTTTGAAGATCATTATAAGATGTTTAACAACTGCTTAATAGAAACTATAAATGCAATGAGGATAAATAGAAATACGGCCTTGTATTTTGCATCCCAATGGCAATCAAATTTTATGGAAAATATAGAGTTTATTTTTAAAAGTGTACCAGTGAAGTCGTTTTTCAATTTATTCAAAGATATTCCAGCTGTTATAGTATCAGCAGGTCCTTCATTAGATAAGAATATTAGACTTTTAAAAGAAGCAAAGGATAAGAGTATAATAATATGTGTTGGTACTGCTTTAAAGGCTTTATTAAGAGAAGGGATTGAACCAGATTTTGTTGTTTCAATAGATGGAAGTGAGAAAAACTTTAAACATTTTGAGGGTTGTTCAGTTAACAGTCCATTATTATATGACCTTACAGTATATCCACAAATATTGAAGGAATATAAAGGTCCTCTTATTATGGGACGAATTGCTTCAGATTTTTCTGCTTTATTTGAGGGAAAACTATCGTTAGAATTTGGAAGTTTAAATGCAGGTCCCTCAGTAGCAAATTTGTCGCTAGATTTTGCTTATAAAATGGGATGTAATCCTATTGTATTTATAGGGCAGGACTTAGCATATTTAAATAATCGAACACATGCTTCTGGAACAACCTATGAAAAAGACAGAATAAATAGCAATTCTGATGAAAAAGAGTATATATATGTTGATGGCAATCATGAAGATAAGGTTTTAACAGACCGGGTTTTGCTTTCATTTAAGACGTGGTTTGAAAATTATATATATACTCACTCAGATAGGATTTACATAAATGCAACAGAAGGTGGCGCACTTATAAAAGGAACAAAAATAATGAGTTTTAAAGATGTAATAGAGGAATATATGAATGTAAATTTAAATATACATCAAAGAATTAATGATCTATTTATAAATGAAAGAATAAAACCAGAACAAGAGAAAATAAATTCTCTTCAAAAGGAATTTGAAAATACAATTAAAAGATTAAGGATAATAAAATGGGATTGTATGCGTGGTGCAAAGCTATCAAAAAAAATGTATAATGAATATGAAAAAGATATTAATGCTGACGTAACGCGAATACTCGCAATATTGGATAAAATTGACGCAAAATTGAGAAATTCCAAAGAAAGCTTTTTATTTATATCCTCTATCTTAAATATAGTAACAACAAAAGTCCTTAAAGGATTTAAAGCTAAAAAAAATGAAACAGAAAGAGAAAAGAAACTACGAATATCCATGATGTCGTATACACTTTATCAGGGTATTTATGAAGCAATAGTACAATCGGAAAAAAGTCTTGAGAAGGCATTAAATACGATAAAAAGTTTAAATTCTAGAAATATAACTAATTCTTAATACAGGAGGATAAATATGAAAATAAAAGGTAAAAAAATTCTTGTTACAGGTGCAGGAGGGTTTATTGGTTCTCATCTTGTAGAAAAATTAGTTGAAATGGGTGCAAAAGTGCGAGCATTTGTTCGATACAATTCCAAAAATAATTGGGGATGGTTGGAGACATCACCATATAAAACGGAAATAGAAATTTACACCGGTGATATAAGAGATTATGATAGTGTAAAAGATTCCATGAAAGGAATAGAGGTTGTTTTTCACTTAGCTGCTCTTATAGGAATACCGTATTCATATATTTCGCCACTTGCATATATAAAGACAAATATAGAAGGAACGTATAATGTATTGCAATCTGCAAGAGAACTAGGTGTAGAAAGAGTAATACATACCTCCACAAGTGAAGTTTATGGGACGGCGAAATATGTGCCTATTGATGAATCACATCCATTACAGCCACAATCTCCGTATTCGGCTACCAAGATAAGTGCCGATAATATAGCACTGAGTTTTTATAATGCATTCAATTTACCGGTAACAATAGTGCGACCGTTTAACACGTATGGTCCACGTCAATCTGCAAGAGCAGTAATTCCTACAATTATTACTCAGATTATGAGTGGTAAAAAACAAATTAAACTTGGTAATTTACAACCTACAAGAGACATGAATTATGTGATAGATACAGTAAATGGATTTATAAAGATAGCAGAATGTGATAAACTTTTAGGAGAAGTAACGAATATAGGTTCAGGGAAGGAAATATCAATAGGAGATTTAGCCAGGCTTATTTTTCAGTTAATGGGAGTGGAAGTAGAAATAGAACAAGAAGAGCAAAGATTTAGGCCGGAAAAAAGTGAAGTTGAAAGGTTGCTCTGTGATAACAAGAAAATAAAAAAATTTACTGATTGGGAGCCTAAATATTCGCTGGATAAGGGGCTTAATGAGACCATAAAATGGATGAGTTCTCACTTAAATATGTATAAGCCGGAGGTATACAATGTGTGAATTATATCTTGATTCTCCTAATTTAGGTGAGTTAGAAAAAGAATATATTTTAAAAGCAATTGATAGTAATTTTGTATCGACTGTTGGCCCTTTTGTACCCGAGTTTGAAGAGAAATTTGCAAAATATTTAAAAGTAACCTCTTGTGTTGCAGTACAAAGTGGTACAGCGGCAATTCATGCTGCACTATATGAACTAGGTATAAAAGAAGGAGATGAGGTTATTGTACCTGCTATTACCTTTGTTGCAACTGTTAATCCAATAGTTTATTGTGGGGCAACTCCAGTGTTTGTTGATATTGACAAAGATACTTGGGATATAGATCCGAAAGAAATTGAAAAAGCAATAACTTCGAAGACAAAAGCTATCATACCAGTTCACTTATATGGTAATCCATGTGATATGGATGAAATAATGAAGATTGCTGAGAAATATGGACTTTACGTGATTGAAGATGCGACAGAAAGTCTTGGTGCTGAATATAAAGGGCGTATGACAGGTACAATTGGCCATATTGGATGTTTCAGCTTTAATGGCAATAAAATTATCACAACGGGCGGAGGCGGAATGATATCAACAAATAAGGAAAAGTGGGCTGCTCATATAAAATTTTTAGTTAACCAAGCGAGAGATGCATCACAGGGTTATTTTCATCCTGAAATAGGTTTTAATTATCGGATGACAAATTTGGAAGCGGCTCTTGGGCTTGCCCAACTAGAACGTTTACCAGAATTTCTCAAAAAGAAGCGTATGTATTTTGAAGCGTATAAAAAAATTTTTGAAGGTATTGACGAGATAACACTCCAGAAAGAGTACGAAGGTGCTATAAGTTCTGCATGGCTTCCATCTATAAAAATTGATTGCAAAAAAGTAAATATGACTATACCGGAGATTCAGAGCAAATTAAAAGAAAGAGGTATTCCAACAAGAAGGATATTTAATCCAATAATTGATTTTCCGCCATATGTTAAGTATAAAAAGGGTAGTTATTCTAATTCATATGAAATATTTGAAAATGGCTTAAGTTTACCAGCGTCTACTTTAAATACGATGGAGAGTATAGAATATGCAGCAAAAACACTATTGGATATCTTAGGTCTTAAGAAAGAGGTAATTTTATGAAAAAAATTGCGGTTGTTACAGGTACAAGAGCAGAGTATGGACTATTATATTGGACAATGAAAGAAATTGAAAATGATCCGGAATTAAAATTACAACTTCTTGTTACAGGGATGCATTTATCACCAGAATTTGGACTAACGATACAGGAGATTGAAAAAGATGGATTTAGAATAGAAGAGAAAATAGAAATTTTGCTTTCCTCTGATACAGGACAAGGAGTAGCTAAAGCTATAGGATTAGGAGTTATAGGATTTGCTCAAGCTTTTGCAAGATTAAATCCTGATATACTTGTGATTTTAGGTGACAGATTTGAAATATTTGCAGCTGCGACCGCAGCAATGGTAATGAATATACCCATCGCTCATATTGGTGGTGGTGAATCAACAGAAGGAGCAATTGACGAGCAAATAAGACATGCAATAACTAGAATGGCACACATTCATTTTACTAGTTGTGACTATTATGCAGAAAGAATAAAAAAAATGGGAGAAGAAGAATGGCGTATATTTAATGTTGGAGCGCCAGGATTAGAAAATATTAAGCGATTAAAGTTGTTTGAAAGAGAAGAACTGGAAAAATTGCTTAATATAGATTTAAGTAAAACCACATTATTAGTTACGTATCATTCGGTAACGTTGGAAATGCAAACTTTAAAAGAGCAAATGGATAATCTTTTAAGTGCATTGATGCAAACAGGGCATCAAATTATATTTACCTATCCTAATTCTGATAGTGGAGGTAGATATATAATTAAAAGAATAAACGAATTTATTAAAGACTATAACAAAGCCAAAGCTTTTGTAAATTTAGGACAGCAGAAATATTTAAGTTTGTTCCAATATGTCAGTGCAATAGTTGGGAACTCTTCAAGTGGCATTATTGAAGCCCCATCTTTTAAATTACCTGTTGTAAACATAGGTGACAGGCAAAAAGGTAGACTGCGAGCTAAAAATATTATAGATGTTGGTTATTCTAAAGATGAGATATTAGACGGTATTAATAAAGCACTATATAATGAAGAGTTTAGAGCAAAACTTAAGGATACAAAAAATCCTTATGGAGATGGGGATACGAGTAAAAAGATTATTAAAATATTAAAAAATATCAATACAAAACAAGAGAATTTCCTAAAAAAGAAGCTTACTTATTAGATTTAGTTTTAAATTAATTTTGTAAAGAGAGATGGTAATCAGATGATTAAAATAGGGAGTAAAACAATTTCTGAGAATTCACCCGTGTTTATTATAGCTGAGGCTGGTGTGAATCACAATGGAGATGTAGAAATAGCGAAAAAAATGGTTGATGCGGCATGTGAGGCAGGAGCAGATGCAATAAAATTTCAAATATTTAAAACAGATAGTTTAGTGATTAAAAATGCGGATAAGGCTGAATATCAAAAGTTAAATACAGGAATAGATGAAACACAGTATGATATGTTAAAAAAATTAGAACTTTCATACGAAGAACATTTCAAAATTATGGAATACTGTAAAGAGCGAAATATAATATATCTTTCAACACCGTTTGATTATGAAAGTGTTGACGCATTAGAAGAACTAAATGTTTGTGCATATAAAATAAGTTCAGGAGACATAACAAACCTTCCATTTCTAAAATACATAGCAAGCAAGGGAAAACCAATGATTGTTTCTACAGGCATGTCAAATCTAGGTGAAGTAGAAGATGCAATAGAAATAATAAAAAGTACGGGGAACGAAGAGATAATTTTATTGCACTGTACATCCAGTTACCCGACAGAATACCATGACGTAAACTTAAAGTCGATGATTACTTTAAAGAATGCTTTTCAAATCCCAATAGGCTATTCTGATCATACACTTGGTATTGAAGTCCCAATTGCTGCAGTATCATTAGGAGCAAGAATTATTGAAAAACATTTTACTCTTGATAGAACTATGCCAGGACCTGATCATAAAGCATCATTAGAGCCTGCTGAACTAAAGCAAATGATTATTAGTATACGAAATATAGAAAAAGCCTTAGGTAATGGGATAAAAAAATGTACACAAAGTGAGGAAAATGTCAAAAAAATAGCCAGAAAATCAATTGTTGCAGCAACTTATATTCCTAAAGGAAGTATTATTAATGAAAATATGTTAACGATAAAAAGACCGGGGACGGGTATACCACCGAAGTTCATAGATTATTTAATAGGTAAAAAAGCAAAAATTGACATCTTAAAGGATACAATTCTTGATCTATCGATGATTGAATAGATTTTCTGGGTTGTAAAGGAGGAACTTTTTTGAAAAAAGTAATATTGATTGGTGCAGGAGGACATGCAAAAGCAGTAATAGATATACTTAAAAAAAACAATCAAGAGATAGAAATTGTAGGGTTAATAACAAAAGATGCTGCCGATATAGGGGAGAAAGTATTAGGGGTACCGATAATTGGTACAGATAAAGAACTTAGTGAGCTATTTAACAAAGGTATAAGGTATGCTCTTATAGCTGTAGGAAGTGTTGACAATAATTTTTTAAGGGAAAAGTTATATAAAAAGGTCGCAAATATTGGGTATACTTTTATAAATGCATTTCATCCTTCTTCCATTATTTCTGATTATGCGAGGTTTGGTACGGGAAATGTTGTTATGGCAGGAGTATTGGTTGGGCCTGATACAATAATAGGGAACAATGTAATTTTAAATACAGGTTCCATAATAGAACATGATTGTGTGATAGAAGATCATGTTCACATAGCTCCAGGTGTCAAAATTGCAGGAGGGGTAAAAATTGGAGAAACAAGCCACATTGGAATTGGTAGTGTTATTATTCAGGGGATAAAGATAGGAAAAAATGTTGTGGTTGGAGCAGGAACTATTGTTTTAGAAGATATACCAGATAATGCAGTTGTGGTAGGTGTGCCGGGGAAAATCAAAAAATTTAGGGAAACCAATGATTAAGGGGAAATTTAAATGGAAAAGATCAAATCTGTTCTTATTAAAGAAGAATCCTTGATTAAAGAAGCAATAAAACAATTAAATGAAAATAGCCTTCAAATTCTTCTTGTTATAGATGACAATTATAGATTGATTGGTACCGTTACAGATGGCGATATACGAAGAGCAATTCTAAATAATATTTCTTTTGATGAACCAGTTGGCAAGATTATGAATAGAGTGCCGAAATTTGTTTATATAGGGGAAGAAGAAAGTGCGAAGGAGCTTATGATAAAACATAGAATAAAAACTATTCCGGTTTTAGATAGAGAAAGAAGAGTTGTAGACTTAATTTTGATGGAAAAATTTCTTGAAACGAAATACGAATATTCTGAAAAACCAAATTATGTTTTTATTATGGCAGGGGGAAAAGGCACAAGGTTGGATCCTTTTACAAAAATACTCCCAAAGCCTTTAATACCAATTGGAGATACCCCCATAATTGAACTTATTGTTAAAAATTTCAAAAAATATGGTTTTAATAACTTTTTAATTTCAGTGAATTATAAAGCAGAAATTATAAAATTATATTTTTCAGAAAATCCTGATGGATACAATATAAATTTTATACACGAAAAAGATTTTCTTGGAACAGCAGGTTCGCTGAGACTTGCAGAGGAAAAATTGAAAGATACATTCATAGTTTCAAACTGTGATGTAATTATAGATATAGATTTTGATGAATTGTTGAAATATCACAAAAAAAATAATAATCATGCAACGATTGTAGGAGTAGTAAAAAATATGCAGATTCCATATGGGGTTATAGACGTAAATAATGGAGAGCTTGTAAATATGATTGAAAAACCGGAATACAACTTTGTTATAAATTCAGGAGTTTATGTGTTAGAACCAGAGTTAATCAATTTAATTCCACAAGGTAAGCCAATAAATATGCCAGACTTATTGTTAAAATCAAAAGAATTTGGCTATAAAGTAGGTGTGTATCCGATAAGTTCAAAGTGGTTTGATGTAGGTCAATGGGAAGAATATAGAAATACGTTAGAATATTTTAAAAAGGTGGAAGGTATCTAAGTATGTATAAAGGGAAAACAATATTAGCGTTGATACCTGCACGAGGGGGTTCTAAAGGAGTACCAAAAAAAAATATAAGACTTCTTTTGCATAAGCCTCTTATTGCTTATACTATTGAAACTGCGTTAGAAGTTGATTTTTTGGATAAAATAATAGTATCAACAGAGGATTTGGAAATAGCAAAAATATCTAAAGAATATGGAGCAGAAGTCCCTTTTTTAAGGCCTTATGAATTAGCAACTGATGAAGCAAAATCAATAGATGTTATTTTACATGCCATGGACTGGATGGAAAAAGAACATGGTACATTTAATTTGATTTTACTTTTGCAACCTACGTCACCTTTCAGAAATAGTGAAGATATTAAAACTGCTCTTGATATATTTTTTGAAAAAAATGCAAGGGCTGTGGTTTCTGTTTGTGAAGCAGAACATTCTCCTTTATGGATGAATACTCTAAATGATGATCTAAATATGAAAGATTTTATTCGAAAAGATATTTTAAACAAAAATAGACAGGAGTTGGGTAAGTATTACCGTATTAATGGTGCAATTTATATAGCAGAATGGGATTATTTGAGACAAAATAAAACTTTTTTTGGAGATAAAACTTATGCCTATATTATGCCTAAAGAAAGATCTATTGATATTGATACTGAAATGGATTTTAAATTTGCTGAGTTTTTAATAAATAGATATGGCTAATTTAAATGGCGGGGATTTCCCGCCATTTTCAGTAGAATATTTTGGATATTTTTTACTTCCGTCTCTTTGTCATCCTGAGCCGAAGGTGAAGGATCTCAGATCCTATAGAAACACCTATTGTGTTCATAATAATGACTCACAATTTTACTACACTATAGAAATTTTATAATCTTTTAGCCACATATTTATTTGTACGAGGTAAGCGAAGAGCTGGGCGGAGCCCATAAGCTGTGAAAACCAGGCAGGATCATAGGCTTTTGCATCTGTTTCTATAAGTTCTGCGATTGCTTTTTTATCTACAAGTTGTAATAAAGGCGATGTACTGTCATCAATTATTTGTTTTAGCCATTCTTTAACGATGTTTTTAAATACTGGATTGTGTGTTTTAGGGTAAGGACTCTTCTTTCTTTCAATTACTTCCTCTGGGATGTAACCTTTTAGAGCGTATCTAAGTATTCCTTTTTCCCTTCCGTTGAGATTTTTCATTTCCCACGGTATATTCCAGACATATTCCACAAGTCTGTAGTCTAAAAAAGGTACTCTTGCTTCAAAACCTACTGCCATACTCATTCTATCCATTCTATCAAGAAGCATGGGCATAAATCTTGTTATGTTAAGGTAAAACATTTCCCTCATTCGAGCATTATAGGGGTCTTCTCCATTCAGCTTTGGCACTTCATTTAAAGCTTCATTATATCTATCATTTAAGTATTCTATAGGTCTTATGTATTTTACAACTTCTGGCAAAAGCAATTTCATGCGTTCGTTGACCATTCTTATCCATGGGAAGGTGTGACTTTCAATTGCTTCTTTGTTTCTAAACCAGGGATAACCTCCAAAAACTTCATCAGCACCTTCTCCTGATAGAGCGACTGTGGCTCCTTTTTTTACTTCTTTTAAAAATAGATATAAAGATGAATCTATATCTGCCATACCAGGAAGGTCTCGAGCGTACAAGGCTGGCTTTAGAGCATGTGCAAGTTCTTCGTTATCTATAAATACATAGTTATGGTTTGTGTCAAGTTTATTTGCAACAAATTTTACCCAGTCTGCGTCAGAGTTTGGTTGAAATTCGTTTGGCGTAAAATATTTATCATTACCCACATAATCTACCGAGTATGTTATAAGTTTTTGACCTTTTTGTTTTAATTCTTCATTTGCGAAGAAGGATACAGCAGTTGAATCAAGTCCACCTGATAGCAATGAACATAAAGGTACGTCTGAAACAAGCTGCCTCACTGAAGAATCTTTAAGGAGATACCTTATTTTTTCCCCTGTTTTCTCAAGGTCATCTTCATGGGGAAGACTTTGCAATGACCAGTATTTGCTTATGTTTGCTCCATTTTTAGTGAATATGAGGTAATGCCCGGCTTTTAATTCTTTAATGTCTTTAAAGACACCACATCCGGGGGTCCTTGAAGGTCCCATTAAAAATATTTCTGCAAGACCTTGTGAGTCTATCTCTGGTTTTACATGAGGATGTGCTAATATTGCTTTAATCTCTGAACCAAATATCAAAGATCCGTTTTTAATGGTATAAAATAGTGGTTTTATTCCGAGATGGTCCCTGGCAATAAAAAGCCTATTTTGTATTTCATCCCATATTGCAAAAGCAAATATTCCATTAAATTTTTTAACACATAAAGAACCCCATTCTATATAAGATGTCAAAATAATTTCAGTATCTGAACGGGTTTTAAAAGTATATCCCAAGGATATGAGTTCGTTTTTCAATTCATCCATATTGTAGAGTTCTCCATTGTGGATGATGACAAAATTTTTTTCACCGTATTTTTTTATCATTGGTTGACTTCCACCTTCTGGATCTATTACAATTAATCGACGATGACCTAAAGCACAATGTTTTGACAACCATATTCCAGAACCGTCTGGTCCTCTTTTTTTAAGAGTGTCTGTCATTTTTTCGATTACTTCATTTTGAAGTGATAAGTCCATATCAAAGTTAACCCATCCCGTTATTCCACACATAAAAATCCTCCTAAAATTTAAATCTATAAGTAAATATATTCTCTTTTTTTGCCATTGATACATGTTATAATTTTCTAATGAACTTTTAATTTCTACGTGATATAATAAAAACATAAGTTTTTTAGGAGGACTAAGCTTTTATGGAGAAAGTAATAAAAGAGCATTATTATGAAGAAAATGATATTGCTGAAAGGATAAGGCTTTTAAAAAAGAAATTAAATGAATGCAACATAGAACTTCCCAAAGCTTTAGAACTTAGCCGTGAATTAGACGAATTGATTGTCATGTACATGAAAAGAGAAAAACAAGTAAAACAGGTAAAATAAAGTGCTGTTTTACTTGTTTTTCTTTTTGCGTGAAAATTCCATAAAAAAATTTAAACTTTTTAAAATATATGTCGATATTTATAATAGCAAATAGGGAAGTTGTTACAAATGATAAATTTTTATTCCAGGAGGTAATAATGGTATGTTGCAGGGAATAAATACTGCGGGAACGGGGCAAGTAAATTCGCAGTTTAAAAGAGATAGTGCGTTAGTAGATGAAATAAAAACAGTAAAAGATATACTCAGTAAACCGGTAGACGAAGATAAACTTAATAACGAGCTTAATAAAGAAAATAGAAAAATAAGCATTAACGATCATACATATTTTGAATTTTCTGTGCACAAGCCTACAAATACAATAGTGGTAAAAATTGTTGATAGCGATACGAATGAAGTTATTGACGAGATTCCGCCCGAAAAAATACTTGACCTTGTTGCAGGTTTATGGAAAATAGCTGGACTTTTTGTGGATAGAAAAATATAGTTGGGGGTATGAAAAATGGATCCAATAACTATGAATAGCTACAATGTGAGCAATTTATTGAGGATAAGTGGTCTTGCAACAGGACTTGATACTGATTCTATGGTACAGCAGCTTATGAAGGCCGCAAGTATACCTCTTGATAAATTAGAACAACAAAAGCAATGGTATCAATGGCAGCAAGAGGATTTAAGAGATATAAACAGTCAGCTTTTGTCTTTGCGAGATAACAATGTGTTTGCACTTACATTACAGGGGACTTTTCTTGCAAAAATTGTTACATCAAATTCTGCTATTGCGACCGCTACAGCAACATCGAGTGCGGTAAACGGAACTTATACAATAAATGTGACTTCATTGGCTGAAGCGCCCACGTATGTTACAACTCCAACAGCTACTACCATAAATAATACTGGTGGAGATGTTATGCTAACTTTAAATGGGCAATCATTGGTAATAAAAAATAATGCAACCATAGGTGATGTTGTCACTGCAATAAACAATTTAACTTCCCAAACTAATGTAAGTGCTACTTATGACAGTACATTAAACAAATTGTTTTTAGTTTCTGGCAAAACAGGTTCTCAATCTACTATTACTCTGACGGCTAATGATACTAATGGGCAAACTGTTCTACAAAATTTAGGATTATCAACATCTGGCATAAATGTAATGGGAAGCGATGCATCCTTAAGTTTTAATGGTTTCTCAATTACAAGTGTTACAAATAACATAACGGTTGCAGGTTTAAATATTACCCTTACGGGTACAGGTACTACAACTCTAACTGTTTCAACGGATGTTGACAAAATATATAACTCTATAAAAAGCTTTGTTGATAGCTACAATGATATAATTACAAAGATTAATACAAAACTTACGGAAAAAAGATATTACGATTATCCACCTTTGACTTCTGAACAAAAGCAAGCTATGAAGGACAGTGATATAACTTTATGGGAACAAAAAGCCCGCTCTGGGGATTTGGCTAATGATGAAACTCTTATGAGAATATATTATTCTATGAGAAATGTCGTTTCTTCTACAGTTTCCGGTGTAGGCTCTTTAAGTTCAATTGGCATTACTACTGGTCAATGGTATGAGGGTGGGAAATTGTACATTGATGAGACTAAGCTTAGAAATGCCATTGCAACTAATCCACAGCAAGTTATGAGCATATTTACAGGTACTTCTACATCAGCAGGTATAGCCCAGCAATTGTATGATACCTTAAACAGTGGCATTGATGCCATAACTCAAAAAGCAGGTAGTACCACACAGCTTTATGATACAAGTTTTATAGGAAACAGAATAAGAGAAATAGATGATAGGATTGCTCAAATGCAAGATTATCTAAATAACCTTGAACAGAGATATTATGCACAATTTACACAGTTAGAGATGTATGTAAGCCAAATGAATTCACAAAGTGCGTGGTTAAGTCAACAAATAGGGGTTATGGGGAAATAGAAAGGGGTGCGGCGATGGTAAATCCATATCAGCAGTACAAAGAAAACGCGATTTTAACAGCAAGTCCTGAAGAACTGGTACTGATGCTTTACAATGGCATAATAAGGTTTATTGAAGAAGCAAAAGGTGCGATAGAGAAAAAAGATTATATGGCAGCAAATAATGGTATACAAAGGGCACAAGACATTATTGCAGAGCTTATGCTTACTTTAGATATGAGCTATGATATTTCGCAAAACTTGTACAGTTTATATGACTATATGCTAAGAAGATTAATTGATGCTAATGTAAAAAAAGACGTGACAATTTTAGAAGAGGTAAAAGGATTTGCAATAGAATTAAGAGATACTTGGAATCTAGCCCTTAATAAAGTTAGAGAGAAAGTCTATGCAAAGGGTTGATGAGATGCATAATAATGTAGAAAAGCTTACTCAAATTGTACAGGATAAAATTCAAAGATTGAAAGAACTTTATGAGGTTACTGAAAAAATAGGTATTGCCATAGCTTCTAACAATTTAGAAGAATTGAAAAATCTTCTTATTACAAAGCAAAAAATTATAGAAGAAATTGACAAATTAGATGCCGATTTTATACCTTTATATAATGTTTTTAAAAAGCAAAATAAAGTGGAAAGTATTTTTGCTTTGGAAGGGAAAGTTACGGAAGAAATAAGTAAATTGAAAGCACTCTTTATAGAAACAAAAGCCCTTTTGGAAAAAATAAAAGAGAAAGACGATAAAAATCTTCAAAATATAACTGCTATTTTCGAAAAAATAGAAAACAAATTGGAGGAATTGTCAAAGAATAAAGAAGGGTATATAGAATATCTTAAATACTATACACCTGACAGTTATTTTTTAGATAAAAAACGCTAAAAGAAGCGGCAAATCGCCGCTTCTTTAAATTTTAAATTTATTTATTGTACTCATCAAGGTATTTGCAATATTGCTCAAATCTTGTGCAGATTTTGATATTTCTTCTATTGCAGTTTTTTGTTCCTCTGTTGCAGAAGATATTTCTTGGGTAGAGGCAGCAGCTTCTTCTGTTACTGCGGCGATATTTTGTATGGAATCTAACATTTCACTTCTGCTTTGAGAAATTTTCACCATTGAGTCATTGAGCTTATTAAGTTCTTCTACGATTCGATTTACCGCTTGCTGAATGCCATAGAAAGTATGAACTGTTTTTGCTAAAGATTCATTTTGCTTTTCTATGGAAGCACTCGCTTCTTCTACTACTTTATGGGTATCATCAATGTTTTGCTGTATTTCTTTTATAATAGTTTCAATATTTTTAGCGGCTTCTGAGGACTGATTTGCTAATTTTCTCACCTCATCAGCTACTACAGCAAAACCGCGACCAGCTTCTCCTGCACGGGCTGCTTCAATTGCAGCATTTAATGATAAAAGATTGGTTTGGTCGGCTATTGCAGTTATTGTTTCTACAATTTTTCCTATTTCATGAGATTTTTTCTTTAAATAGGAAGTAGATTCTTTCACTTTGCTGTGCATTTGTTCTGTGATTTTAGTCTTTTCGCTTAATTCTTTTATATTTTCTAATCCAGTATTTGCTGCTTTTGTTACAGAATCAGTTTCTTTATTTATATTTTTAGAATTTTCCATTGTCACATCTAAATTTTGGCTTAACAAGTTGGTAATAGTTGAAGCTTTTTCAGCTTCTTTTGTTTGTTCCTGTGCACCTTTTGCTATTTCTTCCATAGCTAAAACTACTTCATTTGTGATTTGTTCAGCTTTATTTGATGCAAAGGATACTTTTTTAGAATATTCGTATACAGAATTTGCGGCAGATAATACGTCGGCTACTAAGCTTTTTATACCATCTATCATAAGGTTGAAGCTTAAAGCCAGCTTACCTATTTCGTCGTTTGATTTCACTTCTACTTCTTGTGTCATATCTCCATTTGCAGCTTTGTTCATTACTGTCATGACTCTTCCTATTTTTGAAGTAATATTTTTCGAGAAGAAATACGCTACTAATATTCCTATTAAAAGACTTATTAAGCTAAAAATTATTGTGTTGTCTTTTATTTGAGAAGTTTTTTTGGCAAGTTCTGAAGAATCCATGGTTATTGCAGCCTTCCAACCAAAATTATTTAAAGTTTTTACAGATGCAAATTTCTTTGTTCCATTGTCATTGTACTCAAAACTTCCTTCTTGCATAGAGAGAATCTTTTTGCCGTAATCGTATTTTGTTATGTAGGAAAATAAATTTTTCTTATCTTTATCAGCGATTATAATGCCTTCATTAGAAATTAAATACACATTTCCTGTTTTTCCTACTTTTATGGAAGAAATCATATTAGAAAGAGAATCTAAATTTATATCAAAAGCCAAAACTCCTACGACATCAGAAGCAGCTGAAGTTAAAGAACTTCTAACAGCTTTTGAAACAGTAACTACTCCTCCATTTGTCCCATCATTGCTGTAAGGACCAGTCCATATTATTGCATCTGGATTTTCAATAGCTTTTTTATACCATTCCTGGCTGGTAGGGTCATAGTTTGGGTCGAGGGGAAGGTCAGGAGATTGAATCATTTTTTTATCTGGAGTTGCAAGGTAAATAAGAGATATTTTGGTGCTTTTTGTTTTTAAAACGGTTGTAAATAAATCCTGTAAATTCTTTTTATTAGTTTCGAAATCACCTTGTCCAAAATTTAGAATTTGAGGATTAGCAGAGAGAATAGTAAGCTGAGTTTCAACATCATTTTTGAAAAGGTCTACATAATTATTTATTAGTCCTAATGTATCTGCATTAGAGATGTTGATAGTATCTTGTAAAGTTTTTATTGATTTGCTTGTAGACATATAACCAGTGAAAGCGAGAGGAACGATTATCATGAGGGCTATGAATGTCATTAATTTAGCAAATATGCTACTAGCCCTGGACAAAAACTTTAGTCTAACGTTTAACTTGGGGATTTTAGGAATTTTTAAACTTAGTTTAAATTCCTTCTTCTTTTGAAATCTTTTTTGTTTTTTCATTAGTTAAACACCTCCAGAATAGACAAATTAGGTTATGCAATCGGTTGTATAAATATATTATACCACTGTTAGATGGATTTTACAATAAAATGTCGGAATTTGTATTTTGAGATCGTAAAAATTTTATTAAAATTTTATTGCTATTTAAGGTTTAAGATGATATAATACACCTATAATATAATCGAAAGATTATATTGAACCAAAAATTCAAAGTGAGGGGATTATTAGTTATGTATCAAGACAAAGTGTTAGTGTGCAAAGATTGTGGGAAAGAGTTTGTGTGGACAGCAGGAGAACAACAGTTTTATGCGGAGAAAGGCTTTCAAAATGAGCCTGTAAGATGTAAAGCCTGCAGAGATGCGAAAAAAAGAAGAAGCCATCAGTACAATGCTAGAAGAGACAAGAAAGCTTTTGGCATGAGTAGATAATCCCCTTACTTTTTCGCAAGAAAAGTAAAGAGGATTATACAAAAGACACCATTTTGGTGTCTTTTTTACACTTCAGAACTTTTTCCACATTGTTAAAAGCGAATTTAAAAGTTATTCACAAACTTATCCACATTATCCACAGATTTTTATTTCACAACATATTTTTTTCTTTCTAAAAAAATTCCTATCCTCTTTAAAGAAAAAAATATTGAAATTTTATTCATATGATATTATAATTATGAAAGCAAAAGGTCAGAAAATTTATTTGTAGCAGTTATTTATAATTGACATTTTTTATGAATTTACAAAATTTTTATAAAGAGGAGAGGAGAAAAAAATGAATAAAAAAACATTATTTGTTTTCTTAACAGTGACAATTATTTTGGGTTTAATTTTATCCGGTTGTGGCAACAAACCAGCTAATACTTTGGACAAAATTAAGGAAAAAGGCGTTATCGTAATGGGTACAAGTGCAGATTTTCCACCTTATGAGTTCCATAAAGTAGAAGGAAACAAAGATACAATAGTGGGTTTTGACGTTGATATAGCAAATGCCATTGCGAAAAAATTAGGGGTTAAGCTGGAGATAAAAGATATGGACTTTAAAGGGTTGATTCCAGCTCTTCAAGCCGGGCGAATAGATATGATTGTGGCAGGTATGACTCCAACACCAGAGCGAGCTAAAAGCGTTGACTTTTCAGACCTTTATTACAACAGCCAACAAGTTGTAGTTGTAAAAAATGACAGTCCTATTTCAAAGTTTGATGATTTAAAAGGCAAAACTGTGGCGGTACAAATAGGTACCACCTCTGAAGAAGCCGCTAAAAAGATACCGG
The DNA here is from genome assembly GCF_900129115.1 of Thermoanaerobacter uzonensis DSM 18761. NCBI lineage: Bacteria > Bacillati > Bacillota > Clostridia > Thermoanaerobacterales > Thermoanaerobacteraceae > Thermoanaerobacter > Thermoanaerobacter uzonensis. The sequence continues at coordinate 143,320 of NZ_FQUR01000007.1, forward strand.
ATGTAAATTTGAAGCAGCTAAATCGTGTTGGAGACGCTTTTATGGATTTAAAAAATGGCAGATGTGATGCGATAGTATTGGAAAATACTGTAGCAAATGCATATCTCAAAGAATACAATGACATGAAGATACTTAACATGAAAGAAATCAACACGGTAGAAAATGGTTCTGCTGTTGCAGTAGCTAAAGGAAATAAAGAATTAGTGAATATAATAAACGATGTGATAAAAGAGTTAAAAGCTAGTGGCGAATATGACAAACTCATAGATAAATGGTTTAAGCAATGATGAAATTTAGTGGAGAATTTTAAAGACAATTCTCCACTAAAATTTTGCTGAAAGGAAGATTTTTATGAGTGTAAATTTTTTGAGCATGCTAAAATACAGTCATTTATTTGTAAGCGGCCTTCTCATGACTTTAAAACTCACCTTTTTAGCAGTGACAATAGGAGTTATATTAGGTCTATTCATAGCTCTTATTAAAATGTCTTCTATAAAACCTTTAAGTTTTATAGGAGCCAGTTATGTTGAAATTATAAGAGGTACTCCTCTTTTGGTACAACTTTTATTGATATATAATGGCCTTATGCAATTTGGAATAGATATACCAGCTTTTACAGCGGGAGTTTCTGCTCTTGCCATAAATAGCGCTGCTTATGTTGCCGAAATTATAAGAGCAGGCATACAAGCTGTAGACCCCGGTCAAAACGAAGCAGCTCGTTCCCTTGGCATGACTCATGCTATGGCGATGAGGTATGTTATAATTCCCCAGGCAATAAAAAATATCCTTCCTGCCTTGGGAAATGAATTTATCGTGATGCTCAAAGAATCAGCTATTGTATCAGTAATAGGCTTTGCGGACCTTACAAGGCAAGCAGACATTATACAAAGCGTTACTTATAAGTATTTCGAGCCTTACATCATCATTGCAGCCATATATTTTATAATGACCTTCATCTTTTCAAGACTCCTTGGAATCTTTGAAAGGAGGCTTAGGGCTGGTGATACGCGTTAATGAGGTATATAAAACCTTTGGGGATTTAGAAGTATTAAGAGGTGTAAGTCTAAACGTAAATAAGGGAGAAGTTGTTGTGATAATAGGACCAAGTGGTTCGGGAAAAAGTACCCTTTTAAGGTGTATAAACCTTTTAGAGGTGCCTACTAAAGGAGAAATCTATATTGAAGGGATCAAAATAAACGACAAAAAAGTAAACATCAATAAGATAAGGCAAAAAGTAGGGATGGTTTTTCAGCATTTTAATTTATTTCCACACCTGACAGCTCTTGAAAATGTAACTTTAGCTCCTATTAAAGTGAAAAAAATGGACAAAAAAACCGCTGAGAAGATAGCTTTGGGCTTACTTGAAAAAGTAGGGCTTTTAGACAAAAAGGACGAGTACCCTATTAAGCTTTCAGGCGGTCAAAAGCAGAGACTTGCAATTGCAAGGGCATTAGCTATGCAGCCAGATATTATGCTTTTTGATGAGCCCACATCAGCCCTTGACCCTGAAATGGTAAAAGAAGTTTTAAACGTCATGAAAGGATTGGCTAATGAAGGAATGACGATGGTAGTTGTCACCCATGAAATGGGTTTTGCGAGGGAAGTGGGAGATAGAGTCATTTTTATGGACGATGGAATGATAATTGAAGAAGGGACGCCAGAAGATATTTTCTACAATACAAAAAATGAAAGGACAAAAGAATTTATAAGTAAGATTTTGTAAAGGCACTTCGAAAAGGATTGTGAGACTGTACACAAAGTATAATTTTGATTGGCATTTTGCAAGTTTGCTACAGCGACAAAGCAGGCTAAACTAACGCTCGCTCTCAGACTCTGGCGGGGTTCCGGCCACATTCGACATCCTTGTCTCAGGTGGCCGCTTCCGCCATCCATGGCTCCAGCCCCGCCTCCGTCTTTCGAGCTTGCTAAGTTTAGCTACTGCTTTGTCGCGAGTCGCATTACTTCACAAAATGCCAATCTTGCAAAATAGTTTGTCAACAGTCTGGTACTCCGAAAAGGAGTGTTTTTTGTTTCCACATATTGCAGGAATATTGTTTTTTATGTAGAATTATATTAAATAGAAGGATAATGAGAGGGGTTTGATACTATGAATATTACAGTAAGTGGTAAAAACGGCATGACAGTTACGGATGGACTAAGGGATGCGGTTAGAAAAAATGTGGGCAAGTTAAGCAAGTACTTTACTGAGGACACTGAAGTTAGGACTGTTTTAAGTGTTCAGAAAAACAATCACATTGCGGAAATTACGATACCTTTTAAGGGTATTATATTTAGAGCTGAAGAAGTCAGCGATGACATGTATGTGTCAATTGATAGGGTTGTAGACAAAATAGAAAAACAAATACTCAAACACAAGACAAAGCTTAAAAATAGATTTGGTGCTAATGAGTCAATAAGGTTTGAAATTCCACCTGTTTATGAAGAAGCTAAGGGAGAAGAGGAAGATGGTTCCTTTGAAATAGTTAAAACAAAGAGGTTCCCCATAAAGCCTATGTCACCTGAGGAAGCAATTCTTCAGATGAACCTTTTGGGACATAGCTTCTTTGTATTTACAAATGCCGACACTGACACTATAAATGTCGTATACAAAAGAAAAGATGGGAAATATGGCTTAATAGAGCCAATAGAATAAAACTACATAAGAAGCTAAAAATTTGGGGGATAGGCTCTATCCCCAATTTTTTTGTCTAAAAAGAAGGAATTTTAAATTTTGTATAGAATATATTCTTAGTGTGGACAAATTTTAATAGGGTGTGAAGATAATGGGTGAAATAACAAAAGATACAGTAAATTCGATGGAAGAGTATATAAATAAAATTCAAGGAGTACTATCCAGTAGGGTAGTTGTAGAGAATGGTGAAATAACAGAAATTCACGTGTTGGCTGACAGTACAAGGAATGCAAAGCAGATTGCAAGAGATGTGCAATCTGTCATAATGGCACAGTTTGGAATTGATATAAATCACAAGATTGTCAGTGTAGCGCAAATTGATACGGGAGAAAATCTCCAAGGAGAACAGAGGCTTGTTTTTTCAAGCTATTCATTTATAAATAACGGACTTACCAGTGAAGCGAGAGTTATCCTCACAAGAGGAGATGAGGTTTTTGAGGGATATGCCGAAGGACCTAATACTGCGAATAATAAATATAAAATAATTGCCAATGCTACTTTAGACTCTATTTCTAAGTTGATTCCCAAAAACCATTTATTTTTGTTGGAAGATGTCGATATATTTAATATAGCTAAAAGCAGGATAATAGTTGTAGGGGTTACTCATGTGACAAATAACCAGGAGGAACTCCTTACTGGATCTTGTCTTATAAAAAAAGATGAAGGAGAGGCTGTGGTAAAAGCCACATTGGATGCCGTCAACAGGCGTGTGATGTCAATTACGCCCCGTTAGTTATTTTAACACCCAAACCGCTTAAAAGTTGCTTAGCGTAGCGTTACCTGAAGCCTAAGGGCAGAAAGTTTAACAGCAAAGGAGGGTTTCAGGATGAATAAAGCGACAATTATAAAAATATTGTTGGTTTTAATGGCACTCGCATTAGCTGGAGGTGCAAATGTTTCTTGGGGTTAAGCGGTTTGAGGTGTTTTTTAGATTGAAAATAGGAGGTCTATTATGCTTAACAAAAGAGTAAAAATATACATTTCTATAATAATAGCTTTAGGATTATCTTTTATTATTTATTCTATATTAAACATTCCTATAAATAGAGTTATAGATATAATTTTATTTGTTTTTTTTGCAGCTTTAGCTGAATCAATGCCAATATATGTAACCAAAGAACTTGCTGTATCTGTTGCATTTGCAATTGATTTAATGGCTGTTCTTATATTTGGTCCATATGAAGGTTCTTTAATTGCTTCTTTAGGAATGACTTTTCGCTTTGCCAAGTATCCGGATGGCAAAATAGTACACTTATTTAACTTGCCTTATTATAAAGTTTTATTTAATGCTTCTCAACTAGCTTTAAGTGTCGGTGTTGGTGGCTTGATATATGAATATACGGGAGGTATTTCTGGTAATTACATATATCCTCGACACCTGTTATCTGCAATATTAGCAGCAATGACATATTATTTATTAAATACCTTCATCATAGCTATGCTATTATCTCTTTTATTAAATAAGTCTTTTAAATATATATTAACAAAAGATTTTAAATGGATGATTCCAAACTTTTTCTTTCTTGCCTTTTTGGGTATAGTTATGTCTGAAGCTTTTATAAAAATAGGTTATATAAGTTTCATTTTACTTTTTATACCTCTTTTGATGATACGATATATGTTTAAGCTTTACATGGACTCAAAGCAGTCTTATTACGACACAATAAATGTGCTTGTAAAGGCTCTTGATGCAAAGGATAAATATACAGCGGGTCATTCAAAAAACGTTGAAAAAATTGCGGCTTTACTTTGTAGAGAATTTGGTTTTAGTGAGTCTCACACTGAAATGGTGAGGATTGCATCACTTTTACATGACATAGGAAAGATTGGAGTAAAAGAAGAGGTTTTAAATAAGCCCGGGAAGTTAACTGATGAAGAATTAAGCATAATAAAAGAACATCCCCAAAAAGGCTATGAAATTTTAAGAGATGTCCCTGCTTTAAAAGAAGCTTCTCTATGGGTGAAATACCATCACGAGTGGTATAATGGAAGTGGATATCCCGACGGGATAAAAGGTGACGAAATACCATTGGAAGCGCAAATACTTTCTTTAGCAGACGTTTTTGATGCGTTGGTTTCAGACAGGCCCTACCGAAAGGCTTTTTCACAAGAGGAAGCTTATAAAATAATTTTAGAACATGAAGGGTCACAGTTTAGTCCTAAAATAATAAGTGCTTTCAAAAAAGCTTTTGAAAAGAATAGGGAGGAGTTTAAACATGATATTTGATTCACTGGGTGCTTCTCTGATTTACGGAACTTTAAGAAGAGGAAAAATCAGCGGAATCGCTGATATTGATATAAAAAAGTCCAGCCTTTTTATAACGGCTTTTGTTTTGGAGTTTGGCATGTTAAACCTCGCCAATAAATTTCATGCGATTATGGAATACCGGTCTTATATCCACTTCTTTGTTTATCTTTTGCTTTTCATAGGATTGTGGTACAATAGAGATAACAAGTATTTTAGGATAATAAGTGTGGGAGTGTTTTTAAATTTTATCGTTATATTTGCCAACGGAGGAAGAATGCCTGTCTCCATTGATGCTTTAAAAGCAGCGGGACTTAATAATCTCATCCTTGACCTTCAGGCAAATAAAATTGCTACCCATCAGGTTTTGACAAGTTCTACACGGTTAAAATTTTTAGCGGATGTCTTAGTGTTGCCGAAACCTTATCCACTGCCCAAAGCCTTTAGCATAGGAGATTTTATAATGGCAACGGGCACGTTTTTACTTGTTACAAATGCAATGCTTAAAAAGGTGAAGAATCATGACGGCACAAGAGCGAAGGAACAAAATAGTTGAAATTTTAAAGAATGCTAAAAAGCCTATATCCGGCTCTGACCTTGCTAAAAGGTTTGGAGTGACAAGGCAGATTATTGTGCAGGATATAGCTATTTTAAGAGCTAAGGGGATTAAAATATTATCCACTCCTCAAGGATATGTAATAGACACAGCAAAAGAAAACACTGTAAAAAGGGTTTTTGCTGTCAAACACGGATATGAGAGGACAGAAGAGGAGCTAAATTTAATAGTTGACAATGGTGGGAAAGTGCTAGATGTAATTGTAGAGCATCCCTTCTACGGAGAGATAAAAGGGCTTTTAATGCTTTCTTCAAGGTATGATGTAAGTAAATTTATGGAATTTGTAAAAGAAGGGAAAGTGACCCTTTTGTCTTCTCTGACGGATGGAGTACATCTTCACACTGTTGAGGCGGAGAATGAAGAGGTATTGGACAGAATACAAAGGGCTTTGGAAGAAAAAGGGTTTTTAATAGAATAAGGAATAACCACTTTAAAATTTTTAGAAAGTGGTTGTTTTATTATTGACATATGTATATACATCTGTGTATACTATAATTATGAAAGTTAAAGAATGGGGGTTTTAATGTGAAGACAAAAGAAATTACTATTGGAGGACTTTTAGCAGCACTATCCCTTATTATACCTTTGGCTTTTGGAGGAGTTTTAGGGATAGTTATTCCGCCTTTCTCAGCCACACTGGCATCTCATGTACCTGTAATGCTGGCAATGCTTATAAGCCCTGCAACAGCAGTATTTGTAGGTATTGTATCTGCTATAGGATTTTTAATAAAATTGGGACCTGTAATAGCAGCAAGGGCGGCGGTTCATGCAGTGTTTGGCTATGTTGGAGCTAAAATGATACAAAGAGGATATTCTTTTCCCGTGGCGTTAGCCGTTACACTTCCAATACATGCTGTTTTAGAAGCAATTGTGGTAATACCTTTTGGATTTGATTTTTACAAGGCTTTTGTGGTTGTAGGAATAGGAACAATGATTCACCACACAATAGATTCTGCAATTGCATTGGCACTATTTTACGCATTAAATCCTATTTTGAAGTTTAAAGCTGTGGACATAAAAAATTAACCTTTTAAAAGGAAACGTCTCATTTTGATATGTTCTCAGTCTGTAGACAAACTCTTTATGATGTATTGGCATTTTGCATAAGTGAAGCGACTTGACAGAGCAGCAACTAAACTTAGCGAGACCGACAGACGAAGGCGGGGCCGAAGCCAAGGAGGGCGGAGGCGGGCACCTGAGACAGGGATGTCGAATGTGCCCGGAACCCCGCCTGAGTCAGAGGTCGAGTTTTAGTTTAGTCTGTGATGTCACCTGGAGCGAACGATGCAAAATGCCAATAAAAATGAAACTTTGTCTAAGACAGAGAATGCATCATTTTGAGACGTTCTTTTTTGTGAAAATTGTATGAAGGGAGTGTAAAATATTCTTTAAAAAGACTGTTTTTTATTGTCATTGAGATTTCATAGTGATATAATATATAGTTGATTAACAATACCTTAGAAGGTGATAAAATGTTAGGCTTAGTTGAAAAAATATTTGGCAGCTACAGTGAAAGAGAAGTAAAAAGATTGGAACCTATTGCCGATAAAGTTTTGTCATATGAAGATCAAATGGCAAAACTTACGGATGCAGAGCTTAGGGCAAAAACAGATGAATTTAAAAATAGATTGAAAAATGGTGAAACTCTTGATGATATACTTCCTGAGGCTTTTGCGGTGGTAAGAGAGGCAGCCTGGAGAACTCTTAAAATGAAACATTTTAGAGTGCAGGTGATAGGCGGCATTGTCCTTCACCAAGGACGCATTGCTGAAATGAAAACTGGTGAAGGTAAAACCCTTGTCGCGACATTACCTGCATATCTTAATGCTTTAGAAGGTAAAGGGGTTCACATTGTAACTGTCAATGATTACTTGGCAAAAAGAGATCGCGATTGGATGGGCAAAATATACGAGTTTTTAGGTTTAAGTGTTGGAGTGATACTCCATGATATGGACCCAGAAGAAAGAAAAAAAGCCTATGCCGCAGATATAACTTATGGGACCAACAATGAATTCGGTTTTGATTACTTAAGAGACAACATGGTTATATACAAAGAAGACATGGTGCAAAGAGAACTTAATTATGCTATAGTAGACGAGGTAGATAGCATACTGATAGACGAGGCAAGGACTCCTCTTATCATATCAGGTGTAGGCGAAAAATCCACAGACATGTATAAGTTAGCCGACAGATTTGTGAGGACTTTGAGAAAAGATGAAGATTATGTAGTTGATGAAAAAGCAAAGGCAGTAAGTTTGACTGAAAAAGGTGTAGTTAAGGCAGAAAAATTTTTTGGCGTTAAAAACCTTGCTGATATTGAAAACATGGAAATTTCTCATCACATTAACCAGGCATTGAAAGCTCATGCCATAATGAAAAGAGATATAGACTATGTGGTAAAAGATGGTCAAGTCATCATAGTGGACGAATTTACGGGAAGGCTTATGTTTGGGAGAAGGTACAGTGAAGGTCTCCATCAGGCTATCGAGGCAAAGGAAGGGGTTAAGGTAGAAAGAGAAAGCAAAACTTTAGCCACCATAACATTCCAGAATTACTTTAGAATGTATAAAAAATTAGCGGGTATGACAGGTACAGCTCAAACAGAAGAGCAAGAATTTAGGGCAATTTATGGGTTAGATGTCGTAGTGATACCTACTAACAAACCGATGATAAGGATAGACCACCCTGATGTGATATACAAAACTGAAGAGGCTAAGTTTAGAGCCGTTGTTGAGGATATTGTGGAGCATCACAAGAAAGGGCAGCCTGTTTTAGTTGGTACAATTTCTATTGAAAAATCTGAAAAATTAAGCGCCATGTTAAAAAAGAGAGGGATACCTCATCAAGTATTAAATGCAAAGTACCATGAAAAAGAAGCAGAGATAATAGCACAGGCAGGAAGAAAGGGAGCAGTTACAATTGCTACAAACATGGCAGGTCGTGGTACTGATATACTGTTGGGAGGTAATCCTGAGTTTATAGCTAAGAAAAAGATGCTTGAGGAGGGCTACTCAAAAGAAATTATTAACGAAGCTGCAGGATATGGACCTATTTCAGGCGAGGAAGTTAGAAAAGCCCGCGAGAGATATTTTGAGCTTCTTGAAGAGGCGAAAAAAGAGACTGAAAAAGAACACGATGAGGTTGTAAAGCTGGGTGGGCTTTACATTATAGGTACTGAAAGGCACGAAGCTAGGAGAATAGACAATCAGTTGAGAGGACGTGCAGGACGTCAAGGAGACCCTGGAGAAACGAGATTTTATATATCTTTAGAAGACGACCTTATGAGACTTTTTGGCTCAGAAAGAGTAAAGAACATGATGGACAGTCTGGGAATTGATGATGACCAGCCTATAGAGCATAAGATTTTGACAAAACAAATTGAGCAAGCTCAGAAAAAGGTAGAGGGTATAAACTTTGACACTAGAAAGCACGTTTTGCAGTATGACGATGTAATGAACAAACAAAGAGAGATAATATATGCCCAAAGAAGAAAGGTACTTGAGGGTGAAAACTTAAAAGAATCTATTTTTGACATGGTAAAAAGCATAATAGAGAGAAATGTAGAAGTTTATACTGCAGGAAGTAAGTATCCTGAGGAATGGGATATAAAAGGGCTTTTAGACCATCTTTATGACATGTTCCTTGAAAAAGACAGCGTAGTTATTGATGTTGATATAGACAGACTTGACAAAGATGTCTTGACTGACATAATATATGAAGAGGCTGTAAGGCAATATGAGAAAAAAGAAGCGGAAATTGGTCCAGAGCAAATGAGGGAAATCGAAAGAATAGTTCTTTTAAGAGTCGTGGATACTAAGTGGATGGACCACATAGACGAAATGGACCAATTGCGGCAAGGAATAGGCTTAAGAGCTTATGGACAGGTAGACCCTCTTATTGAGTACAAAAAAATAGCTTTTGACATGTTTGAAGATTTGATACAAAGCATACAAGAAGATACTGTTAAATTTTTATATCACATTCAAATCAATAAAGACAATATGATTCAAAGAGAACAAGTAGCAAAGCCTGTTTCTACAAATGTAGATGCAGAAGAAAAGAAACAGCCTGTTGTTAAGGGCAAAAAAGTGGGCAGAAATGACCCCTGTCCTTGTGGCAGTGGTAAAAAGTATAAAAAATGTTGTGGTGCCAATATAAAATACTAAAAAGGAGAGATGCGGTTTGTTGCAAGACTACAAAGCAGAAGTTTCAAACATGATTGAAGAAATAAAAGAAATGGGGGTTTCTCTTTGACATAGAAGGTGTCAAAAGAGAAATAGAAGAAATAGACAAAAAGATGTCTGATCCTGCTTTTTGGAGCGATATAAAAAAGTCACAGGAATTAGCTAAAAAACAAAAAGCCTTAAAAGAACTTTTAGAAGAGTACAATTTTCTTGTGTCAAGATGGGAAGACTTAAATACACTTATTGAATTGGGATTAGAAGAAGAGGATGAGTCGATAACTGATGAAGTAGACAAAGAGTACAAAGAGCTAAAGAAAAAGTTAGAAGACTTAAAGATAAAAACACTATTAAATGGCCCCTATGATAAAAACAATGCCATACTTTCTATTCATGCAGGTTCAGGTGGTACAGAGGCTCAAGATTGGGCTGAAATGTTACTTCGCATGTATACAAGATGGGCTAATGACAAAGGTTTCGAGGTGGAAACTCTTGATTATCTGCAAGGGGAAGAAGCGGGTATTAAAAGTGTTACTCTAATGATAAAAGGGCCTTTTGCCTATGGGTATCTTAAATCAGAGGCAGGTGTTCACCGTCTTGTGAGGATATCTCCTTTTGATGCGGCCGGTAGAAGGCATACTTCATTTGCCCTTGTGGAAGTACTTCCTGAATTAGAAAATGATATTGAAGTGGAGATAAGGCCTGAGGATTTAAAAATTGACACTTATAGGGCTTCGGGTGCGGGAGGACAGTATGTAAATAAGACGGAGTCTGCTGTAAGGATTACTCACCTTCCAACAGGCATAGTGGTTTCATGTCAAAGTGAAAGGTCTCAGATTCAAAACAGAGAAACTGCCATGAAAATGCTTAAAGCTAAACTTTTGGACCTCATGATGAAAGAGAAGAAAGAAAAAATCGAAGACTTAAAAGGAGAGCACAGAGAGGCGGCATGGGGCAACCAAATAAGGTCTTATGTCTTCCAACCTTATACCCTTGTTAAAGACCATAGGACAAATTATGAAGTGGGAAATGTTCAGGCAGTAATGGATGGAGAAATAGACGGATTTATAAACGCTTATCTAAAGCAAAAATCACAAGGGATATCTTAAAAAGGTATCCCTTTCAGCTTGTTGACAAAGTTGAAAATTTTTAAAATAGGATATTTTGCATCGTCACTCCGATGTTCCAAAGCGACAAAACTAAACTCGACCTTCGAGTTCCGGCAGGGTACCGGGCACATCCGACCTCCTTGTCTTAGTGCCCGCCTCCGCCATCCGTGGCTACGGCCCTGCCTTCACCCTCGGTCTTGCTAAGTTTTGTTGCCGCTTTGTCACAAGTCGTTCCTTATGCAAAATATCCTATTTCCGGAAGTTTGTCTACAGTCTGCAAGGGATATCTTAAAAAGGTATCCCTTTAAATTTATGTGAGAAAGGGGTAAGTTATGGATAGAGTAAAAGAAACGTTAAAAAAAGAATTTAATCTTAAAGACTTTCAAGTGGAAAATACAATAAAGCTTATTGATGAAGGAAATACAATTCCTTTTATTGCAAGGTACAGGAAAGAAGCAACAGGAAGTTTGTCAGATGAGGTTTTAAGAAATTTTTATGACCGACTTACATATTTGAGAAACCTTGAAGAGAAGAAACAGGATACTATAAGGTTAATTGATGAACAGGGAAAACTGACAGAGGAGATAAAAGCAAATATAGAAAATGCTACAACTTTACAAGAGGTGGAAGACATATACAGGCCTTTTAGGCCAAAAAGAAGGACAAGGGCGACCATTGCGAAAGAAAAAGGCTTGGAACCTCTTGCAAAGGTTATTTCTTCAAATGAGGTAACAGATGGGGATGTAGAGGAATACGCAAAGCCTTATCTTAATGAAAATGTTCCAACAATTGAAGAAGCATACCAAGGAGCAATGGATATAATTGCAGAGGATATATCTGATGACGCTGATATAAGAAAATACATAAGAAGTTTTACGTGGAATAACGGAATTATAGTGACACAGGCATTAAAAGAGGAGAGGTCTCCTTATGAGATGTATTATGACTATAAAGAAGCTGTAAAGACAATACCGCCTCATAGAATACTGGCGATAAATAGGGCAGAAAGGGAAAAATACATATCTGTAAAAATTGAGATAGATAGTGAAAGGATAATAAATAGGCTTATAGAATCAAAAGTAAATAAAGCTTCAATATTTGCAGAGTATTATAAGAAGGCAATTGAAGATTCCTATAAAAGGCTTATTGCACCTTCAATGGAGAGGGAAATAAGGAATACTCTTACGGAAAAAGCAGAAGAAAAGGCAATAATAGTTTTTAAAGAAAATCTAAAAAGTCTTTTACTCCAGCCGCCAATAAAAGGACACGTTGTTATGGGATTTGACCCAGCCTATAGGACAGGATGTAAAATTGCTGTTGTAGACGAAACCGGAAAACTCTTGGATACTGCTACAGTATATCCTACTCCTCCTCAAAATGATATTGAAAATTCTAAAAAGGTTTTAAAAGAATTAATAGAAAAATACAATGTCACTTTAATTGCTTTGGGAAATGGAACTGCTTCAAGAGAGAGTGAAATGTTTATAGCAGAACTTATAAAGGAACTTTCAAGAGAGGTAAAGTATGTGATAGTGAATGAAGCAGGTGCATCAGTCTATTCTGCTTCTCAAATAGGTACAGAGGAATTTCCTGATATAAACGTAAGTTTAAGAGGGGCTATCTCACTGGCGCGAAGGCTTCAAGACCCATTGGCAGAGCTTGTAAAAATTGATCCAAAGTCCATCGGGGTAGGACAATATCAACACGATGTAGACCAGAAAAAATTGGGAGATGCTTTAAACGGTGTGGTAGAAGATTGTGTAAACAGCGTAGGGGTTGATTTAAACACTGCATCAGTTTCTTTATTAAAATACGTTTCAGGGATAAATGCTACTATTGCCAAGAATATTGTGGAATATAGAAATCAAATAGGAAAATTTACAAATAGGGAGCAGCTTAAAAATGTAAAAAGGTTAGGAGAAGCCACTTTTACACAATGTGCCGGTTTTCTAAGGATTTTGGATGGAGACAATATCTTTGACTCAACAGCAGTTCACCCAGAGCGTTACGAAACCTTAGAAAATCTTTTGAAAAAATTTGGATATAAAAAAGAAAAATTAGATAGAAAAAAGTTAAAAGATTTTGCTAATTCTTTAGAAGAATACGGATTAAAGAAGATTTCAGAGGAATACGATATAGGACTTCCTACTCTTTATGATATAGTTTCAGAACTTAAAAAACCTGGAAGAGATCCCAGAGAGGATTTGCCTAAGCCAATTTTGAGGTCTGATGTAATGACTATAAATGAGCTAAAACCGGGCATGGAGCTTATGGGAACAGTTAGAAATGTCACTGATTTTGGCTGCTTTGTAGATATAGGGGTTCATACTGATGGGCTTGTCCACATTTCTGAAATGTCTCAAAACTACATAAAACATCCTCTTGATGTGGTTTCAGTGGGAGACATTGTAAAAGTGAGAGTTTTAAGTGTTGACGTTGAGAGAAATAGAATTTCTCTTTCAATGAAATAAAAAAATTTTTAATTGGTACCCCCTAAAAATTTATTTCTTCCTCCGAAATTATATAGTGAAAATAAGGTAAATCAAACAAAGGAGGAAGAGAGCATGAAGAAAATATTAGCTCTTGTGCTTATGGGGTTACTCGTTTTTTCTTCTGCTTTAACAGTCTATGCGAAGCCAGAGAAGGCGAAACATGAGCTAAAAATTAAAACAGAAACTAAAAATCAGTTAGAAGTCCAAACACAGGCGAGATTTGAACCTAAAGTAAAATTCGATGAATTTAAAGCAAAAGTATCTGTTAATGGAAAAGAAATTAAATTTGATGTGCCACCAGTTATAAAGGAAGGAAGGACGTTAATTCCTGTTAGAGCTGTAATGAATGGGTTAGGTGCAAAAGTGGAGTGGGACCAGGCAACAAATACTATTACAATTACAAAAGGTGATATAACAATTCAGTTTATTTTAGGTGAATCAAAAGTTTTAGTAAATGGTAAAGAAGTTTCTTTAGACGTTCCAGCGATGGAGATAAGCGATAGGACATTTGTGCCGATTAGATTTATATCAGAGATTTTAGGCGAAAAAATAAATTATGATGAAAAAACAGGAGATATAGAAATTGAAGAAAATGATCAAGCGGAAATAGAAAATAATTCTGACGAAACAACAGTATCTCAGGATGTGTACGGAAATACAAATGAGACAGTCACAAACAGTGTATACGGCACCGATGGAGAAGTAGAGGGAAATGATTAAAAAATACATAGGCAATTGGATGTTGCAAAACCGGCAGTAAAAGGCCGGTTCAGACTGTAGACAAACTTTCGTAAAGGAGATATTTTGCAATTGGTGTGACTTGTGACAAAGCGGTAACAAAACTTAGCAAGACCAAGGGCAGAGGCAGGGCCGAAGCCAAGGATGGCGGAGGCGGGCACCTTAAGGCATGGAGGCCGATTGTGCCCGGTACCCTGCCGGAGCCCGAAGGTCGAGCGTTAGTTTTGTCGCTTTGGAACATCGGAGCGACGATGCAAAATATCTCCTTTGAATATTTTTTAACTTTGTCAACAAACTGAAACGGCAATAAAAGGCCGGTTTTTTGCATATAAAGTTAGATTCTTAATGAGATTCTAATGTTTTACAGCTTGATAGTGCATGCACCTCAATATATAATAAAATATAGTTTAATAAATTTGCTGAGGTGTGGGTGGATGAAAATTAACAAAACTAACATAGTAAATTTAATTTTAATCGTCATTTTTGTCATTGCATTAATAGTGGCTATGGTGACTTTTGGGAAGAATTTAACTATACTAATTAACAGCCCCGATAAATTTAGACAGTGGATACACAGCTTTGGGAAGCTTGGAATTATTGTATTTATAGGAGTTCAAATACTTCAAGTGGTCGTATTTGTCATACCTGGAGAAGTAGTGCAAATTGCGGGGGGATACCTTTTTGGGACTTTTTTAGGTACTTTATATTCCGTCATAGGTATTACTATAGGTTCTCTTATTTGCTTTTTGATAGCGAGAGTTTTAGGTTATAATTTTGTGAGAAGTATTGTTTCAGAGGAAAATTTGGAAAAATTCGATTATATTATAAATAATCCTAAAGGGGAAGTTATCCTCTTTTTGCTATTTTTTATTCCAGGAATGCCAAAAGATGCTCTCTCATACATTGCAGGTATAACACCAGTTAAGTTTTATAACTTTTTTATAATCACTCTTTTTGCGAGACTTCCAGGAGTATTTTTTTCAGCATACATAGGGGCGAATTTGGGAAATAAAAATTACTTTATGGCAGGAGTCGTTGCAATTATCGCAGTATTATTGTTTTTAATAGGAGTTTATAAAAAAGATTTCATAATGGAAAAGTTAAAAAAACTTTAGCTGGACAAAAAATTTTAGCTGGATTTGTTCTGTAAATATAATGATTTCATAAAATCGTTTCCTTATGTTATAATTTTAATATATGATGGACTTAGGGGGGAATTACATGTATTTATTAAAAGGTGGAAAAGTTTTTACAATGGCCGGCAAAATTTATGAAAAAGGAGACGTGCTCATCGACGATGGGAAAATTGTTGATGTTGGAGAGGATTTGATTGCTCCTTTGGATGCAGAGGTGATTCACGTAGAAGGCTTTACAGTTATGCCGGGTTTAATTGATGCTCATTGTCATCTTGGAATGTGGGAAAATGCTATGGGGTTTGAAGGAGCAGATGGAAACGAAGCGACAGACCCTATAACTCCCCAACTTAGAGCGATTGATGGAATAAATCCAATGGATAAGTATTTTGAGGAGGCTTATCAAGCAGGGGTTACGACTGTTGCGACAGGTCCTGGCAGTGCTAATGTTATAGGAGGACAGTTTGCGGTTATAAAAACTTATGGTAAAAGAATAGATGATATGATAGTAAAAGAACCAGCAGCGATAAAAGTTGCTTTTGGTGAAAATCCCAAATCCGTTTACCATGAGCAGCATAAAATGCCTTCAACTAGAATGGCGGTTGCGGCTCTTTTAAGGCAAGAGCTTATAAAAGCTAAGGAGTACATGGAAAAGATGGAGCATGCAGAGGAAGACAAAAAGCCTGAAAGGGACTTAGGCCTTGAAGCATTGGTAAAAGTATTAAAGAGAGAAATTCCACTGAAAGCTCATGCTCATAGAGCAGATGATATTTTTACAGCTTTAAGAATTGCAAAAGAATTTAATGTAGATATAACCATTGACCATTGTACTGATGGCCATTTAATTGTTGATGAATTGGTGAAAGAAAATGCTAAAGTTATTGTGGGACCTTCATTGTCTGAAAGATCAAAGATTGAGCTTGTAAATTTAAGCTTTAAGACAGCAGGTATTCTTTCAAAAGCAGGACTTACAGTTGCGATAATGACAGACCACCCTGTAATACCTCTCAATTACTTGCCTCTATGTGCTGCTTTAGCTGTAAAGGATGGTATGGATGAAATGGAGGCTTTAAAGGCTATCACGATAAATCCTGCGAAAATTTTAAGAGTTGACGACAGGGTGGGAAGCATTGAAAAAGGAAAAGACGCTGATATTGTAGTCTTTGATGGAGATCCGCTGGAAGTAAAGACAAGAACGAAATATGTATTTATTAATGGGAAATTAGTACATAAAGCATAAACTGTCATGGGGCTATTTATTTAGAGAAGTCTAAATAAATAGCCTCACAATTTTTTATAACTTTAAAAAATTTCAGACTGTAGACAAACTTTCGTAAAGGAGATATTTTGCATAAGGAGTGACTTGTGACAAAGCGGCAACAAAACTTAGCAAGACCGAGGGTGGAGGTAGGGCCGAAGCCAAGGATGGCGGAGGCGGGCACCTTAAGGCAAGGAAGCCGATTGTGCCCGGTACCCTGCCGGAGCCCGAAGGTCGAGCTTAGTTTTGTCACTTTGGAACATCGGAGCGACGATGCAAAATATCTCCTTTGAATATTTTTTAACTTTGTCAACAAACTGTAATTTTTTATAACTTTAAAAAATTTTTTATGCAGTCTGATATTCTATAATTTATTTTTATTCATACCATGTTTTATTGAGGGAATTTTTTGGGCTTTTTCTTGAGATATTTGAATAATTATTTAAAACTTTACAAACAAACTATTTTTTTTAATTATTTTTATACAAAACGTTTACATTAATTTACTGAGTTAAATTGCAAAAGTTATTTTATTGGTTTATACTATAGGTGTATAAAGTTGAGTTGATGGATAGGTAGTATAGTAAAAAGGACAGAGGAGGTTACAAAGTTGGAGAAAAACACATATTGCTTGCAGGTTTATTCTGAGATTGGAAATTTAAAGTCTGTCCTACTTCATAGACCTGGTAAAGAGTTAGAAAGGTTGACGCCTGAGTTTTTAAGTGAGCTTCTTTTTGATGATATTCCCTGGCTTAAAAGGATTCAGGAGGAGCACGACAAATTTGCGCAATCTTTAAAAGAAAACGGAGTGACAGTTTATTATTTAGAAGATTTACTGGAAGAGGTTTTACAGGATAGTGGAATAAAAGAGTTTTTTATATATGATTTGGTTTCATATATGAATACTTCTTTAGAAGTTAAGAAAACAATTACAAATTTTCTAAAGGAAAGAACCCCCAAAGAAATAGTGGACTACGCTATTGCAGGACTTCTGAAAAAAGAAGTATCTGAAGCGAAACCTCAATCTTTAGTGGATTATGTCTATAAAGACTCTCCATTTTTTATAAATCCTTTGCCAAACTGCTATTTTATGAGAGACCCTGCTGCAGTCATTGGCAATGGTGTGATGGTAAGCAGTATGAAGACAATTGCTCGAAAGAGAGAAGCCATGTTACTTAAGTATGTTTTTAAGCATTCTAAGACTTTAAAAGTACAGGAGAATCTATTGTGGTATGATTATCGTTCAGAGTATCCTATTGAGGGGGGAGACGTGTTAGTTCTTAGTAAGAAAGTAATAGCTATTGGAATAAGTGAAAGAACCTCCCCACAGGCAATTGAAGAAATTTCTCGTACTCTTTTAGAGAGAGGAGAAGAGTTACAAGAGATAATCGCTGTAGAAATTCCCAAAAAGCGAACTTTTATGCACCTTGATACAGTTTTTACTATGGTGGATGTGGACAAATTTTTAATATATCCTGGTATAAAGGAAAAATTAAAGGTTTATAGGATTACAAGGGGAGAAAAGGGATCAATTAAAGTTAAGGTAGAAGAAGACTTTACAAAAGTTTTAGAGACTTCCTTGGACCTTGATAAAGTCAGCTTAATTGAAAGTGGAGGAGGTGATGAGATAACAGGAGCAAGAGAACAGTGGAATGACAGTACAAATACCTTGGCCATTGCTCCAGGAATTGTAATGGCATATAACAGAAATGAGATAACCAACACCACCTTAGTAAATCATGGAATAAAAGTTATTGAAATTGAAGGCTCTGAATTAGTGAGGGGACGCGGTGGTCCAAGATGTATGTCGATGCCTTTAAAGAGAGAAGATATATAAACCTTTTGACTAATGGGGTAAGATAATATAAAATTAATTAAGTAAAATTGCTAAAAGGAGGATGACTATGGCATTTAATTTAAAGGGCAGGAGCTTATTAACTTTAAAAGATTATACCCCTCAGGAAATACGATATATTTTAGACATTGCTAAACAAGTAAAAGCAGAGAGAAAAGCAGGGGTTGTACATCAAAGATTTTTAGGTAAGACTATTGCTCTCATTTTTGAAAAGAGGTCCACAAGAACGAGATGCGCTTTTGAAACTGCTTTTGGTGAAGAAGGAGGGCACCCAGTATTTTTATCAACAGATGATATTCAATTGGGAGCCAAAGAATCAATAGAGGATACTGCAAGAGTTTTGGGAAGGATGTTTGATGCAATAGAGTTTAGAGGCTTCAAACAAGAAACCGTGGAAATTTTGGCAAAATATGCAGGTGTGCCTGTGTACAATGGCTTAACTGACGAATATCATCCAACTCAAGTTTTGGCTGACCTTATGACAATAGAAGAAGAATTTGGGAGTTTAAAAGGAAGAAAGCTTGTATTTGTAGGGGACGGAAGGAACAATATGGCAAATACTCTAGCGGTAGGCTGCGCTAAGATGGGGATGCATTATGTGATTAATTCTCCAAAAGAATTGTGGCCTTCACAAGAGTTCATAGATGAAATCAAGCAAATGGCAGCTGAAAATGGAGGAACTTTTGAACTTACTAGTGTGCTAGGAGAGGGCCTTGAAGGTGCAGATGCTATTTACACCGATGTGTGGGCGTCAATGGGAGAAGAAGCAAAGGCTACAGAGAGGGAAGCTCTTTTGAGACCTTTCCAGGTGAATGAGGAAATGATGAAAAAGACAGGAAGAGAAGATACTATATTTTTACATTGCTTGCCTGCAGTAAAAGGACAAGAAGTTACTTTTGATGTTATAGAAGGAAAACAATCAAGAGTGTGGGACCAAGCGGAAAATAGAAAACATACAATTAAAGCTGTAATGATTGCTACTCTTCTTTAAAATTGGTTACAGGGGAGGACGTTATGAAGGGAAAAGTTGTTATTGCTTTAGGAGGGAACGCCCTGCAGGACGTAAATACGCCTCCT
Organism: Thermoanaerobacter uzonensis DSM 18761; assembly: GCF_900129115.1. Lineage (NCBI taxonomy): Bacteria > Bacillati > Bacillota > Clostridia > Thermoanaerobacterales > Thermoanaerobacteraceae > Thermoanaerobacter > Thermoanaerobacter uzonensis. The sequence goes on from NZ_FQUR01000007.1 coordinate 162,716, forward strand.
ACTGCAGAGGCGCAGATGGAAGTAGTAAAGAGGACAGCGGGATATCTGGCGGACATAATTGAAAAAGGTTATTCTGTAGTAATTACTCATGGCAATGGTCCGCAGGTGGGGAATATAGTCATTCAAAATGAAGTTGCATCAAAGATTGTCCCTGCAATGCCTTTTGATGTGTGTGGGGCAGAGAGTCAGGGTATGATAGGATATATGGTTCAACAAGCATTAAGAGAAGTTTTGAAGGAAAGAAATATCAGAAAAGAAGTAGCAACTATCATAACACAGGTTGTAGTGGATAAAAATGATCCTGCTTTTGGGAAACCCACAAAACCGATAGGACCTTTTTATACAAAAGAGGAGGCCGAAGTTTTAATAAAAGAAAAAGGTTATGAAATGGTGGAAGACAGTGGAAGAGGGTATAGAAGAGTTGTTCCCTCCCCTGACCCCAAAGAAATAGTAGAGCTTAATACGATAAAGTTACTTGAAAAAAATGGGGTAATAGTAATAACAGTTGGGGGAGGAGGAATTCCTGTTATTAAAGAAAATGGCAATTTAAAAGGAGTAGCTGCCGTAATAGACAAAGATTTGGCTTCTGAAAAGTTGGCGGAAGACATTGATGCAGATGTTTTATTGATTCTTACAGCAGTTGAAAAGGTGGCAATAAATTACAACAAACCAAATCAAAAGTTTCTTGACAAAATGACAGTGGAAGAGGCAATAAAATACATGGAAGAAGGCCATTTTGCACCAGGCAGTATGTTTCCAAAAGTTAAAGCAGCAGTGAGGTTTGCAAAGTCAAAAGTAGGAAGGCGAGCTATAATTACTTCTTTAGGCAAAGCATTAGAAGCTTTAGAGGGAAAAGCAGGCACAGTTATAACCTTATGAAAATAAATTAAAAATTTTTCACAAAAACTATTGACAAAGATATATAAAAATGAGAAAATAAAATTAAAATTGAATAAGACGAAGGTAAATCTTCGGGGCAGGGTGAAATTCCCGACCGGCGGTATAGCCCGCGAGCCGCGCATGCGGTCGATTTGGTGAAATTCCAAAGCCGACAGTGAAAGTCTGGAGGGGAGAAGATTTTCTTTTTGTGCCTATTTTTGTGAAACAAATCACAAAAAATCCTGAAGATTTATCTTCAGGATTTTTTTAGTAAATAAAATTGGAGGGATGGATTGTGGAAAAGACTAAAACACAAGCCATAGTAAAAGTAGGTTTTCTTTCTGCAACAGCTTTTATACTTATGTATTTAGAATTTCAGGTACCATTATTTCCTGGCTTTTTAAAACTTGACTTTAGTGACGTACCTGCATTAATTGCTTCTTTTGCTATTGGACCTTTATATGGTGTAATGGTAGAGCTTATTAAAAACTTAATCCATGCTACTATAACTCAGTCGGGTGGTATTGGGGAAATTGCCAACTTTGCTATAGGTTCTATATTTGTTTATATTGCAGGGATTATATATCAATTTAATAAGACGCGAAAAAATGCCCTTATCTCTATGGCAATTGCTACAGTAGTGATGGCTTTTACTGCTTCACTTTTGAATTATTATGTTTTTCTGCCTTTGTACCAAAAAGTTATGGGATGGCCTATGGATGCCATAATTAATATGAGTAGAGCAGCGAATAAAAATATAGTGAATGTAAAAACTCTTATATCATACGGAATATTTCCTTTTAATGTGTTAAAAGGAATTGTATTGTCAGTAATTACCTTGCTGGTATACAAAAAGCTTTCACCTTTTTTAAAGAATTAATTAGATCCCTAGCATATGCTGGGGATTATTTTTATTTTTAATTTGTTAAAAGATAGTATATAATAAAGTTATAATAAGTGGGGTGAGACTTAGTGAAAAAGACTTATATTTGCAAAAATAGAGATGAGACCATTGCTTTAGGAGAAAAATTAGGAAGGCTGTTAAGGAGTGGAGATATAATTCTTTTATATGGTGAGCTGGGAAGTGGCAAAACTGTCTTTACAAAAGGAATTGCAAAGGGGTTAGAAACAAATGAGCCAATTACCAGCCCGACTTTTACTTTAGTCAATGAACATAGAGGAAGGATTCCCCTCTATCATTTTGATTTATATAGGTTAGATGATTATACGGCTCTTTATGACATAGGTTATGAGGAATATTTTTATGACGAAGGAGTTTGTGCAATTGAATGGCCTGAAAGGTTAGGACCTTTACTTCCGAACGAAAGGTTAGAAGTAGTAATTCAAAAAGGAGAAAAAGAAGATGAAAGAGTTATTTTATTTAAAGATTTTGGGAGACGATATGAGGAGCTTTTAAAGGAGATGGGATAATGAAAATTTTGGCAATAGATTCTTCTTCTAAAACTGCTACTGTTGCATTAGTAGATGAAAAGGGGATAATAGGAGAATACTCTATAAATTATCTAAGGCATTCAGTAATTTTAATGCCTATGATAGATGAACTGCTTAAAAAATGTGAAGTACCAATAAATCAAATAACTCATGTGGCTGTTTCAGAAGGTCCGGGCTCTTTTACAGGGCTTAGAATCGGTGCTGCCACTGCAAAGGGTCTGGCTCATGCTCTTAACATCCCTATTGTAGGAGTATCTTCTCTTTTAGCTCTTGCATATAATGTCAGTGAATTTGAAGGACTTATATGCCCTGTTATAGATGCTTTAAATGAAAATGTTTATGGAATGCTAATAAAAGGTGTCAATTTTGAGGTTTTAATAGATGCTGGGGTGTATTCTCTAGAGGAAATTACGAAGTTGATAAGCAATTATTCTGACAAAGTGCTGTTCGTAGGAGAGGGGGTTTATTCCTATAAAGATAAATTACAAGAGATGATAAGAGACAAAGCTTTATTTGCAAAGGATAAGGATAACATGGCAAGAGCAGCTTCCATAGGAGAGATTGCTATTCAAAAGATAAAAAAAGGTGAAGTAGTTAGTTACTTTGATTTCAAGCCGATGTATATAAGGAAATCGGCTGCTGAAATTCGTTTAAGTGGTGAGGGGAGTTAATTAATGGATGTTATTATAAGGCCTATGAGGAAAGAAGATGTGGAAGAGGTCTTAGAAATTGAAAAGTTAAGCTTTAGCACTCCTTGGTCTAAAGAAGCTTTTATAAGTGAAGTTACAAAGAACAGCTGTGCTAAGTATATAGTGGCGGAAGTTGACAACAAAATTGTGGGTTATGGAGGATTTTGGGTGGTTGCAGATGAAGGGCATATAACCAATATAGCAGTTCATCCGGACTACAGGTCTAAAGGAATTGGAAGTAAAATTATGGAAGATTTAATTGACCTTGCTAAGAAAAATGGAATAACCGCCATGACATTAGAGGTGAGAGAATCAAATATAACAGCGCAACATTTGTATGCAAAATATGGCTTTAGACCATTAGGTAGAAGAAAAGGCTATTATCAAGATAATAATGAGGATGCAATTATAATGTGGAAATACGACTTGTGATGGTGGTGAAATAATGGAGAAAGATATAATTATTTTAGGGATAGAATCTTCCTGCGATGAAACAGCTGCCGGAGTTGTAAAAAACGGCAAAGAAGTATTGTCGAACGTAATATATTCTCAAATAGAGATTCACAAAAAATATGGTGGGGTAGTGCCAGAAATAGCTTCAAGAAAGCATATTGAAGTAATATCTTTCGTAGTGGCAGAAGCATTAGAAAAAGCCCAGCTAAGTCTTGATGAAATAGATGTAATTGCGGCTACATATGGACCAGGATTAGTAGGTGCTCTTTTAGTTGGCTTGTCATATGGTAAAGCTTTAGCCTATGCAAAAAATAAGCCTTTTGTAGGAGTAAATCATATAGAAGCTCACATAGCTGCAAATTACTTAGGGGGTGATTTTGCTCCTCCTTTTATTTGTCTTGTGGCTTCCGGGGGACATAGCCACATTGTTTTTGTAAAAAATTATGGAGAGTACGAAGTAATTGGACAGACAATGGACGATGCAGCAGGGGAAGCCTTTGACAAAGTAGCAAGAGCTTTGGGCTTGGGATACCCTGGAGGACCTGCTATTGAAAAGGCTGCAAAGCTGGGGAATATGGAAGCTATTGAGTTTCCCAAATCTTTTATGGAGGAAGGAAATTTTGATTTTAGTTTTAGTGGGCTTAAAACAGCAGTTTTAAACTATTTAAACAGGCAAAAGCAAAAAGGAGAAGAGGTGAATATTTACGATGTGGCGGCTAGTTTTCAAAGAAATGTGGTGGAGGTGTTGGTGAAAAAATTAATTGATGCGGCAAAGATGAAAAATATTGATAAAATTTCTATAGCAGGAGGAGTGGCTTCTAATAGTTTTTTGAGAGAGCAATTAGAAGAAGAAGCAAAAAAAATTGGAATAAGAATCCATTATCCTGATAAAATTTATTGTACAGACAATGGCGCAATGATAGCTGCTGCTGCCTATTATGACTTTATGAAAGGGAAAACCTCTGGCCTGGATTTAAATGCTATTCCTTATTTAAAGATTGGGGAAAAACTTTGATTGTTAAATATGTGGAAATATGTCGAAGTTTACGATGTCATGCCTTTTAGGGTCTGTGGATAACTCTGTGGATATTGTGCTTAAATATATTTCATTGTATTTACTGGGATGAAATAGAAAGAAAGTTTATTAAAAATAAATAAAACTTTTATTAAACCTTAGGGGGTTTTATTATGAAGAATATTTTGCTTTTCACAAAATTAAATGAAACCTACATAAAAGAAATTAAGGAACGAATGGAGGAATATGAGGTTCTTTACGTTCAAAATGAGGAAGAGGCTTCTAAGTATGTAAAAGACACAGAAATTATCATAAGCTTTGATTTTGCGTTTTATCCCAATATTGTGGACAAGGCTTCAAACCTTAAATGGATTCATCTTTTGAGTGCGGGAGCAGATACTCTTCCCTTTGAAAAACTCAAAGAAATGAAGGTATTAGTTACTAATTCTAGAGACGTACACAAATATCAAATTTCACAACAGGTTATAGGTTATATGCTTATGTTTGAAAGAAGCTTAAATACCTTTTTAAGAAATCAGATAAAAAAGGTGTGGGATAGGTCTGTTAGGGTTTCAGAACTTACAGGTAAGACTGCTTTGATAATAGGAGTAGGAAGTATAGGGGAGGAAATTGCAAGACTTTTAAAAGAATTTGGTATGAAGGTCTACGGTATAAGAAGCTCGGGTAAGCCTTCTTTATATGTTGAAAAAATGTTTACTTCTATTGAAGACTGTGATGTATTGTCGTTTGCCGATTATGTGATATCTATACTTCCTTTGACTAAAGACACTTACCATTTGATAGGAGAAACCGTATTTAGTAGGATGAAAAATAGCAGTTACTTTATAAATGTTGGAAGAGGGAAAGTAGTGGATGAAAAAGCTTTGCTAAATGCCATTAATAATAAAGTGATAAAAGGGGCTGCATTAGATGTTTTTGAAGAAGAGCCTTTAAGAGAAGACAGCCCTTTTTGGGATATGGAAAATGTGATAATTACTCCTCACATGGCAGGGGTTACGCCTTTATATATGCAAAGAGCGATGGAAATATTGAAAGAAAATTTGGATGCTTATAAGGAAGGAAGAACTTTGAGAAATATTGTAAATTTAGATAAAGGATACTAAAGCGGGTTTTTACCCGCTTAAATTTTCCCATTCTTCATACATTTCTTCCAATTTGCTTTTAAGGGCGTTGTATTCTTTTTGTATTTCTACAATTTCTCCTGTTTTATAAATTTTATCATCACACATTTTTTCTTCTAAATATTTTATTCTTTCTTCAGCTTGATAAATTGAATTTTCAAGGCTTTTTAGATATTCTTTTTGCTGCTTTAACTTAAGTTTAGCCAATCTTTCTTTATACCTTTCGTTTTTTATCTGGGTTTTTGTCTTTTTGATTGTTTCTTCTTGCTTTTCATTAAGCTGGTTTTTCTTTTCTATATAATAACTGTAATTACCTAAGTATACTTCTACTCCTTGAGGTGTCAAAATCATTACTTTGGTAGCAATTTTGTCTATAAAATATCTGTCATGGGAGACAAATAATAAAGTTCCAGTGTAATCTAACAAAGCTTCTTCTAATACTTCTTTTGCTTTTAAATCTAAATGGTTAGTTGGCTCATCCATAAGCAGAAAATTTGCTTTTGAAAGGATGAGCTTTAGCAATGAAAGTCTTGCCTTTTCACCACCACTTAGTGTAGAGATAGTTTTAAAGACATCTTCTTCTTTAAAAAGAAAAGAAGCTAATAGTGTCCTCACTTCTGTTTGAGTAAGATATGGATTTTCATCCCATATTTCATCAATGACTGTTTTTTTAGCATTTAAACTTTTAAATTCTTGCTCGTAATAGCCTATTATTACGTTTGTGCCAAATTTAATTTCTCCTTCAAAATTGTCAATTTCCCCCACTAATATTTTTAAAAGCGAGCTTTTACCTATCCCGTTTGGGCCTAAGAGGGCGATTTTTTCTCCTTTTTTTATTTCAAAAGATACATTAGAAAAAATTTGCTTATCAAAACTTAAGGACAAATTTTTAACTGCTAACACGTCATTTCCGCTTTCCAAATCAAAATCAAAATGCAGGTTGATAGACCTGTTATTTATCATTGGCTTTTTTGCTATTTCTATTTTTTCTAAAAGTTTTTGCTTGCTTTCTGCCATCTTTACTGACTTTTCTGTTCTACGGTTTTTTTGAATCTGTATAATAGATTTTATCCTTTTTATTTCTTTTTGCTGTTCTTCATAGGCTTTTAACTTTGCTTCCATCACTAATTTTTTTCTTTTTAAATATTCTGTGTAGTTGCCTTCATAAACTGATAGATTAGTGTTTTCTATCTCAAATATCCGAGTTACAATTTTATCTAAGAAATACCTATCATGGGATATAATCAAAATTGTACCATTATAAAATTTTAAATATTGCTCTAACCATTCTATTGAGTTTATGTCTAAGTGATTGGTGGGTTCGTCTAATAATAGGACATCTGGACTTAAAAGTAAAGTTTTTGCCAGCATAAGACGGGTTTTTTGACCACCACTTAAGATTGATACAGGTGTATCGAATTGCGACACATCAAACCCTAATCCATTTAGTACACCTCTTATTTTACTTTCTACAGAATAACCATCTAATTCCATATATTTGTCTGTTAAAAAGGAATATTCTAAAAAAAGTTTATCCAGTAGATGTGAATCTTTTGTTTTTGAGATTTTTTCCTCTAGAGATTTAATTTGTTTATCTAATTGGAATATTTCCCCAAAAGCTGTTTTGACTTCCTCATATATACTTTTTTCAGAAGCAATTACAGTGTTTTGCTGTAGATATCCCATTTTATTTGTAGAAATTGAAATTGTTCCACTGTCAGCTTCGGTAAAACCGGCTAAAAGGTTAAAAAGAGTGGACTTTCCAGCACCATTTTCGCCAATTACTCCTATTTTGTCACCTTCATTGACTATAAAAGAAATATTTTGTAGAATTATATCGATACCGTAACTTTTTGTCACATTGCTTACAGTTATGATTGCCATAAATATAACCTCCTGTTCATATTAAATATATCAAAAAAATTTATTTTGTAAAAGTGTAGTAAACTATAACTTTTTTTTAATATGTGTCGATAAAAATTAATGAGTGTATTTCTAAATGGAAGGTGATGGACTTGGATATAGCAACAATAGTGGGTATAGTTCTTGGAGTAGGCTCTTTGATTTATGCATTTACATTAGAGGGAGGTACTGTTGCTTCTTTAATAGGTGTTTCAGCTGCTTTAATAGTTTTTGGAGGTACTATAGGTGCTACTATAACTTCTTATTCCATGGATGACATTAAAAAAGTGCCGAAGCTTTTAGCAAGGGCTTTTAAAAATGAAAAGGATAATTATCTTGATATAATAAAGTATTTTACTTATTTGGCCCAAAAAGCCAGAAGTGAAGGTCTTTTAAGTCTTGAATCCGAAATAGAGTCTGAGGAGATAAAGAAATTTGATCCTATTTTAAAAGAATGCCTAGAATTAGTTGTAGATGGTTCTGATATGGAACTTATTAGAACGACTATGGAGAATAAGATATACGTGGAGGATATGGAAGCTAAAAAAGAAGCAGGTATTTTTGAGTCTGCGGGGGGCTATGCACCCACAATGGGTATTATAGGAACAGTTATGGGACTTGTTCACGTGTTGAGTAGTTTAAGTGAACCGGATAAATTAGGTCCTGCTATAGCGGTAGCATTTATAGCTACACTGTATGGTGTCAGTTCTGCAAACTTGTTGTGGCTTCCCATTGCTCAAAAATTAAAAAATAGAGCTCATATTAAAAGGACGGAAAGAGAGCTGATATTAGAAGGTAGCCTTTCATTGCAAGCTGGTGAAAATCCAAAGATTTTAGAGAGAAAGTTAATGACATTTATTACTCAATCTAAGGCTAAAAATACACTTCAGAAAGGCAGTGTAGAGTTGAATGAAGAGGTTGGAAGATGAATCAAAACCAAACCACGAGAGGTGGTTGCTTACTTATTCTGATATGATTACTTTACTTTTAATATTTTTTATAGTGATGTATACTATAAGTAGTATCAATGCTACAAAATTTGTTCAAATTGCCAGTTCTTTAAGCAAAACTTTTACAAGGACCGATTATGTAATAGGACAATATACCGGTAAGAGTGTAGTACCTGGGAATCTAGAAAATAAAAGCAACCTTGGGAAGGTCCAACAACAACTAAATGCCTTCATAAAAGAGAACAATCTTCAAGGTATGGTAACAAGTTATATTGATGAAAGAGGATTGGTAATAAGTTTACAGGATACTCTTCTATTTGATTTAGGCTCTGCTGATGTACATCCTAATGAAAAAGATGTATTGATGAAAATAGGCAGTATGTTAAAAGACCTTCCAAATCACATTAGAGTGGAAGGCTTTACAGATAACCTTCCTATCCACAACAGTAAATTCGATTCAAACTGGGAACTGTCTGTTATAAGAGCGACTAATGTGGTAAAAATACTAGTAAATGAGGTGGGAATTGAACCCCAGAGAATTTCAGCAGTAGGATATGGGGAATACAGGCCTGTTGTTCCAAATGACTCAGAAGAACATAGAAGACTTAATAGAAGAGTAGACATTGTCATTATGAATACAGAATATAATAAATGGGAGCCTAAAAGCCAGTAAAATTAAAAAATTTTAGTGCTATTACAGAAATTTTTTATAATTCCTCATATTCTACTATGTTTTTGTTACGTTGACAAAAAATTTACAATATTATATAATTCAATTACATAGTAGAATGAGGTGAGGACAGTGAGCAAAAAGACCATAGTATCAATGGCTGTAATAAGAAGGCTCCCAAGATATCATAGATATCTTGAAGAACTTCTTAAAAACGATGTAAAGCGTATTTCTTCTAGAGAATTAAGCGAAAAGATGGGAGTTACTGCTTCTCAGATTAGACAAGATTTAAACAACTTTGGCGGTTTTGGACAACAGGGATATGGCTATAATGTAGAAGAGCTTTATAATAATTTGACTAAGATTTTAGGCCTTGATAAAACTTATAATACTATCATTATAGGGGCAGGTAACTTAGGACAAGCAATTGCTAATTATACCAGGTTTGAGAAATCTGGCTTTAATTTAAAGGGAATTTTTGATATTAATCCTCGTTTATTTGGGCTTAAAATTAGAGATGTTGAAGTAATGGACGTAGAAACAGTAGAAGATTTTATAGCCCATAATAAAATCGACATAGGTATTTTGTGTATTCCTAAAGATAGTGCTCAATATACTGCTGACAGACTGGTGAGAGCGGGGGTTAAGGCGATTTGGAATTTTTCGCCAATAGATTTAAAGGTGCCTGATGACATAATTTTAGAAAATGTTCATTTAAGTGATAGTTTATTTACTGTATCATATAGATTAAATGAAGAAGAGCTCTTTAAAAAGTTAAAAGGAGAGACTGCTAAAATAGATGGGTAGTAAATTTTCTATCCATCTATTTTAATTTTGGCATGAATTTTGCTTCTAAATTTTAATGATAAAACAAGGAAGGGGGTTTTTTTATGGAATTTAGAAATATTAAGCTAGAACTAAAGGAAGGTGTTTGTCTCGTTACTATTGACAGACCTAAATCTTTGAATGCGTTGAATTTAGAAACTCTTAAAGAAATAGACCAGGCTTTAGAAGAAGTTAAGGAAAATGTTGAGGTGAAAGTAGTAATAATAACAGGAGCAGGGGAAAAAGCTTTTGTAGCGGGAGCGGACATTTCTGAAATGAAGGATATGAATCCCCTTAAAGCAAAAGAATTTGCTGAGTTTGGCCAAAAAGCGTTTAGAAAGATTGAACTTATGAAGAAGCCTGTTATTGCTGCTGTTAACGGTTACGCTCTTGGAGGAGGCTGTGAACTGGCAATGGCTTGTGACATAAGGATTGCAAGTCATAATGCAAAATTTGGGCAGCCAGAGGTGGGACTTGGCATTATACCGGGATTTGGAGGCACACAAAGACTACCTCGAATTGTAGGCATGTCAAAAGCGAAGGAGCTTATTTACACAGGGGATATGATAGATGCTGAAGAAGCTTTAAGAATTGGACTTGTTTCAAAAGTAGTAGATCAAGAAAAATTATTGGAAGAAGCCCACAACATTGCGAAAAAAATAATGTCAAAAGGGACAATTGCTGTAGGGCTTGCAAAGGAAGCCATAAATATGGGGATTAATGTGGATATTGAAGCAGGTATGAGCTATGAATCAAAGGCTTTTGCGCTTTGTTTTGCTACAGAGGACCAAAAAGAAGGTATGGCAGCTTTTTTAGAAAAAAGAGCTCCTAAATTTGTGGATAAGTGATATGTGGTGATAAAGGGTGATAACCCTTTATCTGTAATCTTTAGTGTTAAAAAAATATCAAAAAGGAGGAGTTTTAATGGATTTTTCATTGACAAAAGAACAACAAATGGTAAGGAAAATAGTAAGAGAATTTGCTGAAAAAGAGATTGCACCTAAAGCAAAGGAAATTGATTTAACGGGTGAATTTCCGTGGGATAATGTCAAAAAAATGGCGAAAGCTGATATGATGGGAATTCCATATCCAAAAGAATATGGAGGAGCAGGAGGAGATTATATAAGTTATATTATTGCAGTGGAAGAGATATCACGCGCTTGTGCGTCTACAGGCGTTATATTGTCTGCTCATACATCATTGGCGTGTTTTCCTATTTTCCAGTGGGGAACAAAAGAACAGAAAGAGAAATACTTAATACCATTGGCAAAAGGAGAAAAGTTAGGGGCTTTTGCGCTTACAGAGCCTAATGCTGGAACTGATGCAGCAGCTCAGCAAACTACAGCAGTATTAGAAGGAGATCATTACATTTTAAACGGCTCTAAGATTTTTATAACCAACGGCGGAAAGGCAGATGTATATATAGTTTTTGCTATGACCGATAAATCTAAAGGTACGAAAGGAATAAGTGCTTTTATTGTTGAAAAAGATTTTCCTGGTTTTTATATAGGAAAAGTGGAAGAAAAAATGGGTATAAGAGGCTCGAGGGCAGCAGAATTAGTATTTGAAGACTGTGTAGTACCTAAAGAAAACCTTATTGGTAAAGAAGGAGAAGGGTTTAAGATAGCAATGGCGACTTTGGACGGCGGAAGAATAGGTATTGGCGCTCAAGCCTTAGGCATAGCTCAGGCAGCGTTAGACGAGGTCACAAAATATGTAAAAGAGAGGCAGCAATTCGGAAGGCCTATAGGGAAATTTCAGGGCTTACAGTGGTATATTGCTGAAATGGCTACAAAAGTAAGTGCAGCTAGACATCTTGTTTACTACGCTGCATGGAGAAAGCAAAACAATTTAAGTTATACGATGGAAGCTGCTATGGCAAAGCTTTTTGCTTCTGAGACAGCCATGGAAGTTACTACAAAGGCAGTACAAATTTTTGGTGGGTATGGTTATACAAAAGATTATCCAGTTGAGAGATTAATGAGAGATGCAAAGATAACAGAAATATATGAAGGTACTTCAGAAGTTCAAAAGATGGTCATAGCTTCGAATTTATTAAAGATGTAAGGAGGAATTGCCATGAATATACTTGTGTTTATAAAACAAGTGCCTGATACTAACGAGGTCAAGATAGATCCAGTTACAAAAACCCTTATAAGAGAAGGAGTACCAAGTATAATAAATCCGGATGATAAAAATGCTTTAGAAGAAGCTATAAGAATTAAAGAAGAATATGGAGCAAAAGTTATTGTCATAACAATGGGACCTCCACAGGCTGAAACTGCGTTAAGAGAGGCGCTTGCGATGGGAGCTGATGAAGCATATCTTTTGACTGACAGAGTATTTGCGGGTGCTGATACTTATGCAACTGCCAAAACTTTGGCAAATATGGCTGAAAAATTTGACTATGACATAATATTCTGTGGTAGACAAGCTATAGATGGTGATACTGCGCAGGTAGGTCCCCAATTAGCTGAACAGCTTAATATTCCTCAAGTGACATATGTTAAAGAAGTAAAAATTGAAGATAATACCCTTATCGTAAAAAGGGCACTTGAAGACGGATACGAAGTTATAAAAGTCAAAATGCCTGTGCTTTTAACGGCGATTAAAGAGCTTAATACTCCAAGGTATCCTTCTATAAAGGGAATATTTGAAGCGTATAGCGAAAAAGAAGTTAAAATTGTGACTGCTGCAGACTTAGGAGTAGATCCTCAAGAAGTTGGACTTAAAGGGTCTCCTACAAAAGTTATTTCCACAACTACTCCAGAAACACAAAGGGCAGGAGAAATTTTTACAGGCAATGTAAAGGAATGTGTGCAAAACCTTGTCCAAAGATTAGTTGAAAAGCATGTTATATGAAGGAGGCAGGAAAAAATGAATGAATACAAAGATATATGGGTGTTCGCCGAGCAAAGAGAGCAAAGATTAATGAATGTATCTTTAGAGATATTGGGAGAAGCGAGAAAACTTGCTGATAAAAAAGGTGTAAAAGTTTGTGCAGTGTTAGTTGGATATGGTGTAAAAGGACTGGCCGAGGAATTAATCAAATATGGTGCTGATGTAGTGTACGTAATAGATAATCCCCTTCTTAAAAACTATACGACAGAAGGCTATGCAAAAGTCATTGCAGACCTTACAAATGAGCTAAATCCAGAAGTGATTTTGTATGGAGCCACATATATAGGAAGAGACCTTGCACCAAGAATTGCTTCACGATTGCACACTGGCCTTACAGCAGACTGTACGGGACTTGATATAGATGAAAATGGATTGCTTTTACAAATACGTCCTGCTTTTGGAGGCAATCTCATTGCCACAATAATATGTCCAGAAAGAAGGCCTCAGATGGCGACTGTGAGGCCTGGAGTTATGAAAAAAGCTCCAAAAGACGAAAAGCGCGAAGGGAAAATCATAGAAATACAGGCAAATATTAAAGAGAGTGACATAAGGACACAAATCGTTGATATTATAAAAGAAGCAAAAAGTAAAGTAAATATAGAAGAGGCAGATATTATTGTTTCTGGAGGAAGGGGGGTAGGAGGAGCAGAAGGATTTAAGCTAATTCAGCAATTAGCCGATGTTTTAGGAGGAGTGGTAGGAGCTTCTCGTGCTGCAGTTGATGCAGGATGGATTTCACAAGACCATCAAGTAGGTCAGACGGGTAAAACCGTAAGGCCAAAACTTTATATAGCTTGTGGCATAAGTGGTGCGATACAGCATATTGCAGGCATGGGGAGTGCAAAAACGATAGTTGCTATAAACAAAAATCCTGATGCACCTATTTTTAAAGTAGCTGATTATGGAATAGTTGGAGATTTATTTAAAGTAGTACCGGCATTGATAGAGGAGATAAAGAGAGTTAAAAATAGCGAAATGGCATGAATTTTGCATATATAAAAAAGAGGGCGGCTGACCTTTTGGCAGCTGACCCTCTTATAAATAAGTTTAGAAGGGGTGTTTTTAAATGCAAAAAATATTTGTAGTCGGTGCAGGTACAATGGGTTCGGGAATAGCCCAGGTATTTGCAGAAAGTGGTTTTGATGTCATAATAAGAGATGTAGATATCAAGTTTGTAGAAAGAGGTTTAGGAATAATTGAAAACAATCTCAAAAGAAGTGTTGAAAAAGGCAAGATTACAGAAGAAGAAAAAAATAAAATTCTAGGAAAAATAAAAGGCACTGTTGATATCAATGAGGCGAAAGATGCTGACTTTGTTATTGAAGCAGCTATAGAAAACATGGAGATTAAAAAGCAAATTTTTAAAGAGCTTGATAACGTATGCAAAGGAGGTACAATACTTGCAACAAACACTTCTTCTCTTTCAATAACAGAAATAGCAAGTAGTACTAAAAGGCCTGAAAAAGTTATCGGAATGCACTTTTTTAACCCTGTGCCTGTCATGAAATTAGTGGAAGTGATAAAAGGCATGAAGACTTCTGAAGAGACTTTTAATACAGTAAAAGAGCTGGCGCAGAAACTGGGTAAAACTCCTGTTGAAGTAAATGAAGCTCCTGGCTTTGTGGTAAACAGAATTTTAATTCCCATGATAAATGAAGCTATAGGGGTTTTAGCTGATGGAGTAGCTTCTGCATCTGACATAGATGAAGCGATGAAATTAGGAGCAAACCATCCCATAGGACCTCTTGCTCTTTCTGACCTTATAGGCAATGACGTAGTTCTTGCGATAATGGAGGTATTATATCAAGAGTTTGGAGACTCAAAATACAGGCCTCACCCACTTTTAAAGAAAATGGTTAGAGCAGGACTTTTGGGAAGAAAAACAGGGAAAGGATTTTTTGAATATAAGTAAAATTAAAAAAATTACTTGAGGAGGATTTATATGAGAGAAGTTGTAATTATAAGTGGTGTAAGGACAGCAATAGGCAAATTTGGGGGGACATTGGCAAGTATTCCTGTTGTGGACTTGGGAGCGATTGTCATAAAAGAAGCTTTGAAAAGAGCAAATATTGCTCCAGAACAAGTGGATGAGGTACTTATGGGAAATGTCTTGCAGGCAGGATTAGGACAAAATCCAGCAAGGCAGTCGGCAGTGAAAGCAGGAATTCCAGTTGAAATAACATCTGCAACAATTAATATGGTTTGTGGATCAGGACTTAGAACTGTAACGATGGCATCACAGGCTATTATGACAGGGGATGCAGAGATTGTTGTTGCAGGCGGAATGGAAAGCATGTCAAGAGCTCCGTACCTTCTCAATGAAGCTCGATTTGGATATAAAATGAATGATGGTAAAATAGTGGACTCTATGGTGTATGATGGCTTGACAGATGTGTTTAATCAATACCACATGGGTATAACAGCTGAAAATGTTGCTGAAAGATATGGAATTACAAGGGAAGAGCAAGACGAATTTGCACTAAGAAGCCAGAAACTTGCAGAAGCTGCAATTACATCAGGAAGGTTTAGCGATGAAATTGTACCTGTGTTAATCCCGCAGAAAAAAGGTGATCCAATAGAATTCAAAGTTGATGAGCATTATAGACCTGGTACTACATTAGAAGCTCTTTCAAAATTAAAACCTGCTTTTAAACCGGATGGAACAGTTACAGCAGGGAATGCATCTGGTATAAATGATGGAGCAGCTGCTTTGGTAGTTATGTCTAAAGAAAAGGCAAAAAAATTAGGAATTACTCCCCTTGCTACTATAAAGTCTTATGCTTATGCAGGAGTAGACCCGAGCGTTATGGGATTAGGTCCTATTTACTCTACAAGGAAGGCTCTTGATAAAGCAGGCTTAAAAATTGAAGACATTGACCTTATAGAAGCTAATGAAGCCTTTGCAGCCCAGGCATTAGCAGTTGCGAAAGAACTTAATTTTGATATGGATAAAGTAAACGTAAACGGTGGTGCAATAGCTTTAGGCCATCCTATTGGTGCAAGTGGAGCCAGAATTTTAGTGACACTCCTTTACGAGATGAGAAAGAGAGGTTCCCATCTTGGGCTTGCGACACTTTGCATAGGTGGTGGCATGGGCATATCAATGATTGTAGAAATGTAAAGTATATAGAGAAAATAATGACCCTCGGTTCATGCCGAGGGTTATTGACTTTTAATAACGATTACAGATATAATAAATACAAAGGATGTCCTAAAATGATACATCTTTTTTTAATATTAGGGGGAGTGAAGAGATGCCGAAAAACATTGATAAATCCTTTTTGTTTAGTGAAGAAATGGAATTTTTATTTGAGAGTGTTTTTGACAAACTGCCAATTGCTTTTGATATACTTGATGCAGAAGGTAATATAAGAATGATGAATAAAACGTTTTTAGATTTTTTAGGCTTGGAAAAAGAAAAAGTTATTAACAGATATGTATTGGACGTTGATCGAAACTCGCGATTTCCTCTTGTTTTAAAAACAGGACAGAACGAGATTGCCTATAGACATAAGTTTGCCAATGGAAAAGAAGCTATTGTGCATAGAATTGCGATAAAAGATGGCGACGAGGTTATTGGCGGTTTTGGAATGATTTTGTTTGAGGATTTAAATGAACTTAGAAAACTCATAGAAAAAAACAGGCTTTTAGAGACTGAACTTAATCACTATAAAAAAACATTAAGAAAAATTCCTGGTGCCAGGTATTCATGGGAGAGTATTGTTGGAAAAAGTGATGCAATAATTGAGTGTAAGAAAAAAGCTATAAAGATGGCTAGTATGGGTTCCAATATTCTTATATATGGAGAAAGTGGGGTAGGGAAAGAACTTTTTGCTCAGGCAATCCACAATTCAAGTAGCAGAAGAGATTATCCATTTGTGACTGTAAATTGTGCTGCTATACCAGAGCAGTTAATGGAATCAGAGCTATTTGGTTATGAAGAAGGCGCTTTTACAGGAGCTCAAAAAGGTGGCAAAATAGGTAAGTTTGAGCTTGCAAATCATGGTACTATCTTTTTAGACGAAATAGGTGATATGCCGTATACAATGCAAGCAAAACTTCTAAGAGTGCTTCAAGAAGGAGAAATAGAAAGAGTAGGTGGCAAAGAACCTATTAGAGTTGATGTACGTGTGATTTCGGCAACTAACAAAGACCTTCAAAAGCTTATTAAAGAGGGGAAATTTAGGAGCGATTTATTTTACAGAATAAATGTATTAATGCTTAATGTTCCACCATTGCGTGAAAGAAGAGGAGATATTCCACTTTTGATAGATCATTTTTTGTACCTTTTGGCTCAGAATTCTGGAATATACAAAAAAGTTTCTAAGGAAGTGTATGACATTTTGGAGAAATATGATTGGCCAGGCAACATAAGGGAACTTAGAAATGCAGTTGAGCGAATGGTTGTCAATTCGGAAGGTGATACAATTAGGAAAACAGACATTCCTCTTTATATTCTAAACAAAGAGATACCCATAAGGAAGAAAGGGTCGGGACTTCAGCAAATGCTTGAAGAATTTGAAGAGAAGATAATCCTTGAGACTTTAAAAGAGTGTAATTATAATAAATCACAAGCAGCAGAAATATTAAAAATACCAAGGTCAAGACTTTATCGAAAGCTAAAAAAGTTTAATATTCTCGAAGATAATGAAGTAAAATGATACTATGTAGCGAAAAGCTACAAATTTTGAAAACGCAGGAGACATATCTCTTGCGTTTTTTTGTATTATTGTGAGACATTTATCAATAAAAAATTGTATTTTGTAATATCTTTAAAAGCAACAAGAAAATTTTTAATTTAAGAGGTGGATATTTAAGAAATTCACATTTGACTGCTTATTTTTTAAAAATTTTTAAGCAAAATTAATAGTTGGCACTTTTTTTGCTTTTACTATTTAGAGAAAAACAACTGAAAGGAGTAACATTATGGGGAAAACGATTAATGAATTAAAAATTGGTGACAAAGACTATTTTGAGAAAACAATTACAGAAACAGATGTATATTTATATGCTGGGATTACAGGTGATTTTAATCCTGCCCATATTAATCAGGTAGCATCTGAAAAAACAATGTTTAAGGGAAGGATAGCTCACGGAATGTTGACAGCGGGGTTAATTTCTGCTATTTTGGGTACTAAGTTACCAGGACCGGGAACTATTTATCTTGGTCAAGAATTGAAGTTTACAAAACCTGTAAGGATTGGCGATACAATCAAAGCTGAGGTAGAAGTAGTAGAAATCATCCCTGAAAAAAATCGAGTTAAATTAAAAACAATATGTACAAATCAAAATAACGAAGTTGTACTGGAGGGCATGGCGACAGTACTTGCACCAACAAAGGAGTAAGCAAAAATTATTGGAATGGGAGGCTACCAAATGGCAAAAGTCAGAGTTAATAATATTGAATTATACTATGAAATACACGGAAATGGTCAACCTCTTGTACTAATAGAAGGCCTTGCTTGTTCGAAATGGATGTGGTTTAAACAGATAAATGAGTTAAAAAAGCATTTTAAGGTTATTGTTTTTGACTTGAGGGGTATTGGTGATTCTGATAAACCTGATATGGAATATTCTATTAAGCTGTTTGCTGATGATACAGCGGCTCTGGTAACAGAACTTGGATTTAAAAAAGTTCATGTACTTGGGGTTTCTATGGGTGGTTATATAGCACAAGAACTTGCTTTGGAATATCCTGCTCTTGTTGATAGGTTGATATTATGTTCTACTCATTATGGAGGACCAAATATCGTGCCAATACCATTATCTACTCTTAGCATTATGTTGAATGGAGCAGGTGCAGGTAATGCACTGGAAAATTTGCGAATTGCTATGTCTTTAAGTTTTAGCGATGAATATCTTTCTACTCATAAAGATGAATTTGAACAAATTGTGAAATGGAAATTTGAAAAGCCGCAACCATTTTACGCTTATAAAAGACAATTTTACGCTGGATTAGCATTTGATGAAGAATCAAGAGTTCATTTGATTAAATCTCCTACTTTAATAATGGCAGGTAAAGACGATAAAATCGTACCTTATGAAAATGCTCTTTTATTGCATTCAAAAATTGAGGACTCAGAAGTTGAATTTTTTGATAATGCAGGACACTTGTTTTTTATAGAAAAAGCAGAGGAAGTGAATCAAAAAATTGTAGAGTTTTTAACAAAACCTATAGGAGGAGATGAAAAATGGAAAGAAAGGATATTAACGTAGGGATTGTTGGAACAGGACTTTACATTCCTGAGACATATATGACGGCTGAAGATATAGCAAAAGAAACAGGTATACCTGAAGAAATTATAAAAACCAAATTTGGAATTATAAAAAAGCCTATACCAGGACCAGAAGACCATACTTGCTATATGGGGATACAAGCGGCAAAAGACTGTCTTAAAAGAACTGGTGTTGATCCAAAAGAAATAGACCTCATTATATATATAAGCGAAGAACACAAAGAATATCTACTTTGGACATCTGGTATCAAATTACAATACGAAATAGGAGCAGAAAATGCGTGGGCTTTTGATATGGCGTTAAGGTGCGGTACAGCAGTTGCAGCTTTGAAGATAGCGAAAGATATGATGGTTGCAGATGATAATATTAATACCGTTATGATTGCTGGTGGATACAGAAACGTTGACTTTATTGATTATAAGAATCCGCGCGTATCCTTCATGTATGACCTTGCTGCAGGAGGAGGAGCAATTCTCCTTAAGAAAAATTATAATAGGAACATTGTACTTGAGGCATCAATTATAACAGATGGTTCCTTTTCTGAAGATGTTGCTGTTGTCGGTGGAGGGACAAAATATCCTGTAAGCCATGAAATGATTGATAAAGGACTATATAAATTAGATGTTTTAAATATGGAACATATGAAAAAAGGCCTTGAAGAAAAATCGATGCCTAATTTTTTAGGTGTGATTAAAGAATCTCTAAGGAAAAGCGGATATACACCTTCCGATATTGGCTATCTTGCGATACTTCACATGAAAAGGTCTGCTCATGAATTTATTTTAAATGAACTAGGCTTATCTCCTGACAAATCGATTTACTTAGAAAACTATGGGCATATGGGTCAGATCGACCAGATACTTTCAACCCAACTTGCCCTAGAAGGAGGAAAAATAAAAGATGGTGATATAGTCGTGTGGGTAAGTGCAGGGATAGGCTATGTATGGGATGCAATTACAATAAAGTGGGGACCTATAGAATAAAGTATTACAACATAAATTGTAAGACAGGAGGTTTTAAAAATGGACTATAAAGAATTATACAAAAGAAAACTAGTTTCTGTAGAAGAAGTTTTATCAAAAATCGGAAGTGGAGATGAAATAGTTTCTGCTATGGCTGCTTCAGAACCTCAAGGCATTTTAAGTAAACTTCACACTATAAAAGATAGAGTAAATGATGTAACGGTTGTTGTATGTCTTCCAATGAAAGACTACGACTTTTTTATGGACCCATCAATGAAAGGGCATTTTCTTACCGAATCATGGTTTTATACTGCAGGACTCCGTGAAGCACATAAACACGGGACAGTATCTTTTATACCAAATCATCTTCATTTAGCTTCAACAAAAAGATTACACTATAGAAAACCTAGGTTTTTCCTAGGAACGGCTACTCCAATGGATAAACATGGATATCTATCATTATCTTTAGGCATTACTTATGAAAAAGATATTCTTGAAAACGCTGATTATGTTGTCTTAGAAATAAATGAAAATTTACCAAGGACTTATGGTGATACACAAATTCATATAAGTGAAGTTGACTTTGTTGTTGAGAATCACGCTCCTGTCCCTGAAATTCCTATTGTAGAGCCAAATGAAAAAGATAAAATAATAGGAAATTATATAGCTGAATTAGTAGAGGATGGTTCAACGATTCAATTAGGAATAGGTGGAATACCCAATGCTGTGGCAAAAGCACTTTTAAATAAAAAGGACCTTGGCATACACACAGAGATGTTTACAGAAGGAATGGTAGATTTATTCGAAGCCGGGGTAATCACCAATAAGAAAAAGACCTTATGGAAAGGAAAATCTATAGCTACATTTGCGCTTGGTACTAAGAAACTATATGATTTTATAGATGATAATATGGGAGTAGAATTTCAAAGAGGTGCAGTGGTCAATGACCCGTACGTAATAGGTCAAAATTATAAAATGGTATCTATAAATACTGCACTCCAGGTAGATTTAACAGGTCAAGTTTGTTCAGAATCTCTGGGTATAAGGCAATTCAGTGGGACAGGGGGACAAGCAGACACGGCAGTAGGGGCACAAATTTCAAAAGGAGGCAAATCTATAATAGCATTGTACTCATCAGTAAAAAACGATGCTATATCTACAATAGTTCCTACATTAACAGAAGGTGCTGCAGTAACTTTATCAAGAAATGATGTAGACTATATTGTTACAGAGTATGGCATTGCGGAAATGAGAGGACGGTCGATAAGAGACAGAGTCAGAAATTTAATAAACATTGCTCATCCTAAATTTAGAGATGAGCTCAGGGAAAAGGCTAAAGAGCTTATGATATGGTAATATTTGAATGTTAAAGATAAAATGGCGATGAAGAAAGGAGGAACAATTTATGAAGAAGATAAGAGTATTTCCTTTATTGGTAATAATGTCGTTGTTATTATTTCAAGGACATTATAAAGCAACATCATATTTTGACCCAACGCCAATAAAAACCTTTACAGACTCCAAATACTGGGCTAAAGTGGAACTTTTAAGGGATAGCAATCCTAATATAGGACAAGAAAAATTCATAACAGATAACCAACAAAAAGATCCAGAAATTATCAAAGAATTTAACAACAATCCTCAACCAAATTCACAATATTTTTTGCTCCATTATGCACCCGGTTGGGATACAGGCACAAAGCCATATCCTGTAATTCTTGTTCATGGTGCAGGACATAATGGAAATTTCTTTGCTGATCCTAAAGGCGATAGTTCAATTACTGGTTTGATGCAATACCTTTCGCAAAAAGGTTATAAAGTTTTTGCTGTTACATTTGCGCATCCTCATGGGGACAATTACATTCAAAGAGAGATTCTTGCTGATGCGATTCAGAAGGTTAAGGCTGTAACAGGAGCAAGTAAAGTTGATATTATAGCACATAGTAAAGGCAATATGTCTGCGAGAATGTACGTGTCAAATGTCAAAGAATCATGGGGAGTTGATTTTGGAAAAGATGTGAGAAGATATATCCAGCTGGGAGCTCCAAATGGTGGAATTGACTTTACTTTTAGGAATCCAAATATGGCATGGGGTATAATGACAACAGGCGCATATGGTCCCGTTCCTTACACATATATGTTAATTTATGGATTATGGTACAATACCACCTATCACAGTATATATACAGAAGGTGGTGCCTATCCAGGACAACTTCAGATGTTAGCAAGATGGGATAGTGTATATCCTCTAAATACAACGCAGCAAGATTGGTATACAACTTATTATGGAGGATGGGGATTTGCTAGTTATTCTTATGGGATAGATTATGCAATTAAAGAAGGTGGAAATCTTATTAATACATTACAGAATTCCCCTGTAGATCCTTCTGTAGAAATAGCTGTGTTGGCTGGAGATTATAATTATATAAATGGTGTTCAGTGGGAGACCACAGGGCCCAGTGATGGATTAGTATTTGTAAAAAGTGCTACTGATACATCGGCAATGACAAAATCAGGGGCAAAACTTTTAGCGAAAGACATATACCATTTGAATCACCTTGAGCTGACATATGATAAATCAGCTATGGATTGGATAGATGCACAATTGTCAAAATAGGAAATTTTAAAAAAGTATTTTTGTGGCAATTAATTGCATGCCACAATAATAAAAATAAAAAATTAATAAGGAGGGTTTTTATGATAAAAAAATTAGGTTTAGTAATTGTTGGTATCTTTTTGCTAACTGTTTTAGTTTCAGGGTGTACTTCAAATGCCACTTCAGCTAATAAAGAACCGATAAAGATAGGATTTATTGCAGGAATGAGCGGCCCTAATGCCGAATTGGGTAATGGTCAGAAAATGGCTATAGAATTAGCGGTTGAACAGTGGAATAAAAAGGGAGGAATTGATGGGCGGAAAATAGAGCTTATCGAAAGAGATGATCATTACAATACAACAGATACAGTCAATGCTGCTAATGAACTTATCAATAACTACAAGGTTGTAGCAATTGTAGGACCTACTGGAAGTGGTAATGCAAAAGCATTATTACCCGTTGTTAAAGCAAAAGGAATACCTCTTATGATTACAAATAGTATGGATAACGAGTTTACTAATCCTGTTATTCCTAATGTATATAGGTTTGCTATGCCAAATTGGGTACAGGAACAAATGGCAATTGATTATGCATTAAAAAATAATATGACTAGAATTGCTGTTATAAATGATACTTCCGGTTATGGTAAACCCGGGGGTGATGACATAGTCAAAATGCTAAAAGAAAAAGGTATAACACCTGTGGCTAGAGAAGAGTATAAACCTGGTGATCTTGATGTAACGGCACAAGTTCTCAGAATCAAAAATGCTAATCCGCAAATTCTTATAATATGGGGTATGGCGGCAGATGCTGCTAATATAAAGAAGACAATGGTAGCAAATGGATTAAACATACCAATGATAGGTGGAAATCCATTAGTCATGAAGAGTTATAGAGACATAGCAGGTTCAGCTATTGGAGAGACAATTACTACTTATCTTGATACGTATTTAAGAAAACCTTTTAGACCTGAAGCAATTAAATTTGCAAAGGCATGGAAAGAAAAATATCCAGATGATAAAGTTTTTTATGGTCCTGGAGATGAACCGTGGTATTATCTTAATATGCCTGCCCAAACTTACGATGCAGTAAACGTATTGTTAACTGCGATAAAAAATGCAAAATCTACAGATTCAAAAAAGATAATAGAAGAACTTGATAAAATTCGTGACTATAAGGGTGTGACTAATAAAATATCTTTTAGTCCTGATGATCATGATGCGCAAGGCCCAGAAAATAATGTATATTGTTATATAACCCAAGATGGGGTTTTTGAATTGAAAAAATAGAAATTAACTAAAAGCCCACACTATCTGTGTGGGCTATGCAAAAATTGGAGGTGTTATTTTGCTATTTCAAGTATTAATATCAGGATTAGCATTATGATGTATATATGCACTTGTTGCTATGGGTTATAATTTAACATTTTGGACATTAAAAATTATAAATTTTGCTCAAGGCGATCTTTTAATGATTGTTGTTATGCTTTCTTTAAGTTTTGGTATCCTGTGGTTTAAATTGCCTATGGTTTTGGCAGTTATAATTGCACTGATAATTGCTGCACTTTTTGGAGTGCTTTTGCAAAAAGTTGCAATATCACCATTACTTAAGAACCCCTCTAGTTCAGGTTGGATTGTTTCTACAATGGGAGCGGGGATAGTATTACAGAGTATTGCTGTTATGCTTTGGGGAACTATAGAAATGGCTTTTCCATATTTTTCAGGTAAACAAGTTATAATAAAAATTAGTTCTGCGACTTTAGATATGCAATGGCTCATAATTATGGGTGTTACCTTAGCTATAGTTCTACTTTTTGAAATTTTTGTTGATAACACAATTTTTGGGAAAGCGATTAAAGCAACAGCTGCAGATAAGTTTGCAGCAAGAGCAATGGGAATTAATACAGATAAGATAGTTATTTTTTCTGTTGCGTCAAGTTCTGTGTTAGCGGGAATAGCTGGTGTGTTAATAGCTCCTATATTGTCGGCAAATCCTTATATGGGTTCAATGATTGGTATTAAAGGATTTGCGGCAGCAGTTTTAGGTGGCATGGGAAGTACAAAAGGAGCATTAGTAGGTGGTATTATAATAGGAATAAGTGAGCTTTTGGCAAGCGGCTTTATAAATCCTGCTTTGAAAGATGCAGTAAGCCTTTTGATATTGTTTGGTGTACTTGTGTTTTTACCTAATGGAATATTTGGTCAACAATATTATGAAAAGGTGTGATGGTAATGAAAAGGATATTTAAATATACTAAGATTAATTGGACTATATTCATAAGTATGATACTCTTGCTTCCTTTTGTAATTCAAAATGATTATTGGATACAAATGGTAACGTTGATGGGTATATATGCAATTTTGGCTTATGCAATGGATTTTATAGGTGGTTACTCTGGGCAAGTATCTATGGGACATGGCGGATTTTATGCTATTGGTGCATACACTGCAGGTATACTTGCAACAAAATTACATTTTTCTTTTTTACCGTCATTTATATTAAGTATACTTGTTGGATTGATATTTGGAGCAATTGTTGCATTGCCAGCTATACATGTAAGTGGTTTTTATCTTGCAATGGAAACTGTGGCATTTGCTCTAATAGTTGTAACTGGGCTTGAAAGACTTGAAACCCTGACAGGTGGTGTACAGGGATTAATTGATATACCGTCTCCTACTTTGGGTACACTAAAATTACTTGGATTATCAGTTTCAAAAGTTGGTTTTTACTACATAACATGGATAATTGTTCTATTGATTGTTATCTTTGTTTATAAATTGATTCATTCATATTATGGAAGAGCTTTGTCTGCAATAGGAGGCAGCGAAATAGCAGCAGAAAGTATGGGAATTAATACTGGATATTACAAATATATCACATTTACATTATCTGCAGGTATAACAGCAGGAGCAGGTGCTTTATATGGTTTTTTAATAGGCTTTTTGAGCCCGGAAATTTTTGGATTTTCCATGTCTGTATTTATTCTTGCAATGGCTCTTGTTGGTGGCATGAAGTCAACTGTAGGGCCACTAATTGGTGCTGCAATATTTGCTTTTTTACCACAAACTTTGCAAGCTTTTAGAGGTGCCAATAATCTTGTATATGGATTAATTTTAATGTTCAGTTATATAATAATTCCAAAAGGATTGGCGGCTTTCTTTTCTGATAGGAAACCACTTTTGAAAGTAAAGTTAAATGAAAGTATTACAGCAAATATTCCTTTTAATTCAAGAAGATATAGTACAGAAGACAAAAGACTTATATTAAAGCTTGAAGGAATAACGAAGAGTTTTGGGGGTAATATTGCAGTAAAACAGCTTGATATGGAAGTAATGCAAGGGGAAATACATGCTCTTATAGGGCCTAATGGCTCAGGTAAAACCACAACAATCAATATAATATCTGGAATTCATGAACCTACGGAGGGCAAAGTAATATTTAATGGAACTGATATTACAAAACTCAAAATACACCAAAGAGCGCAACTCGGTATTTCTCGGACATTTCAGAATTTAAGAATATTTCCTGATATGACTGTACTAGAGAATGTATTAGTTGGAGCGCATGTGAATTATAAATCTGGTCTAAAAGTTATATTTGATACTAAAAATGTTAAAGATGAAGAAATTAGAAATATAAAAAAAGCATATGAAGTTTTGGAGTTTTTAGGTCTTCAAGATTATGCTGATAGTATTGCAACTGAGTTGCCTTATGGGATACAAAAAATTGTAGAGGTAGCGAGAGCAATTATGTCGGATCCATATGTTGTACTTCTTGATGAACCTGCAGCAGGCCTTACTTCGGAAGAAATTGAAAGATTGGGTAACACTATTTTAAAACTTAAAGAAAAGGGGATAACCGTTATAATAATTGAACATCATATAGATTTTGTTTTAAATCTTGCAGACAGAGTTACTGTACTTGATTTTGGAGAGAAAATATTTGAGGGATTACCTCAAGATGCAAGGCACGACCAAAAAGTAAAGGAGGTGTACATTGGTGGAGACGTTGCTATTGCTTGAAAATGTAAGTGTGAAATACGGTGCAATTGAAGCAATTAGGGGAATAAATATGGAAATAAAAGAAGGATCAGTTGTATGTCTTATTGGTGCAAATGGCGCAGGCAAATCTACAACTGTAAATACTATAGCGGGACTTGTAAAAAATCAAACAGGCAAAATATTTTATGATGGTAAAGATATATCAAAATGGGAAACTGATGAAAGAATCAAATCCGGCATAGCTATTAGTATGGAAGGAAGGCGTATTTTCCCCGACCAAACTGTATATGATAATCTTCTCTTAGGAGGATATACAAGAAGAAAAAAAATAAAAGAGTTAAAACGTGATATTGATCAAATAATGGATAGGTTTCCTATATTAAAAGAAAGAGCAAATCAACTAGCAGGTACTTTGAGTGGGGGCCAACTTCAAATATTAGCAATAGCACGGGCTTTTATTGCCAAACCTAAACTTATGCTTTTGGACGAACCGTCTTTGGGACTTGCTCCGATTCTTATTAAAGAAATATACAAGATGATAAAAGACTTTCATAAAGAAGGCATGACAATACTTCTAGTAGAACAATTTGCACAATATGCTTTTTCAATTAGCGACTATGCTTACGTTCTTGAGCACGGGAAAATTGTTATTGAAGGCAAATCGGAAGATGTTAGGAATAATCCGGCTCTAAGCAGTGCATATCTTGGTGAATAATATGGGGTGATGAAATGACCCTTATTGATGCGTTTAAAAAAATAGCACCTTTTATTAATATAATGACAACAGAGGATTTAGGAATATCTATATGTGATGTTAATGAATGCGTATTATATTTACCTGCTAGAACGATTAATCATAACATAAAAGTAGGCGATCCTTTGAAAGAAGGAACGGCTATATATGAAGCGATAAAAACTGGGAAACGCGTTGTTAAAAGAGTAGGAAGTGAAGTGTATGGAGTTCCGTATATCGCTATAGCGTTTCCGCTAATAGAGAATGGAGTAATAACAGGAGGAGTAAGTATATTTCAATCGACAGCAAAACAGGATGAGATAGCAAATATAACTGAAAAAGTGTTTTCTTCATTGCAGCAGATTCACTCTATAATACAAGAGATATTTCTAATTTCAAAAAATGTATCTGAAATAAGCGATGAAGCCTCAAAGCTTGCAGAATATGCAAAAAATAATGCTCAATCTACTGACGAGCTTATAGACTTTATTAAACATATCTCTTCAGAAACAAATTTATTGGGCTTAAATGCGGCAATAGAAGCTGCGAGAGTTGGTGAGAGTGGCAAAGGGTTTACAATAGTTGCAAATGAAATAAGAAAGTTGTCTATGTCAACCAAAGACTCTGTAGAATCTATAAACAATGTACTTATAAAACTTAGAGAAATAAGTTACAAAATTGATAAAAATATGAAAGAAATAAAGAATACAAATGTGAATCTATATAAACTTATAGAAAATGCGAATAGTGAACTTGAAGAAATAAACAAAATGTTTGAGGAACTTTACAATAAAACGCGACTTTATTAAATAAGACAATAATGAATGAATACTTGGAAGCAAAAATATTGTAGCTAAGTTCCTGCAGTTTTTGCTTCCAAGTATGATTTTAGATTAAGCTTTCATCATTTAAAAGGGGAGATTTAATATTATGTATAAAATTTTAGTAATAAACCCTGGTTCAACATCAACTAAACTTGCAGTTTATGAAGGTGAAAATGAGGTATTTAATGATACAATAAGACATTCAAGCAAAGAGTTAAGTAAATACAATAATATTATTGAACAACTGGATTTTAGGGTAGACTGTATACTTAATACGCTTCAAGGTAATAATTTTTTATTATCTGAATTTGATGCAGTGGTAGGTAGAGGAGGTTTGCTTAAACCTGTTGAAAGTGGTACTTATATTGTAAATGATATTATGATAAATGACTTAAAAAATGGTGTCCAAGGAGAACATGCCTCAAATCTGGGAGGAATAATTGCTCGTTTGATAGCAGATAAATATGGTATTCCGGCTTTTATAGTAGATCCGGTTGTGGTTGATGAACTTGAAGATGTGGCGAGAATTACTGGTATTCCAGAAATAAAAAGAAAAAGTAGATTCCATGCCTTAAATCAAAAAGCAGTAGCAAGGCACCTCTCAAAGGATATTAGTAAGGAGTATGAAAAAACAAATCTCATAATAGCGCATCTTGGAGGAGGCATATCGGTAGGTGCACATAAAAAGGGAAGGATTGTAGATGTTAACGATGCTATAAATGGGGATGGACCTTTTTCACCTGAGAGAGCTGGGGAACTTCCTGCCCTTGATGTTGCAGACTTATGCTTTAGTGGAAAATACGGTTATGAAGAGATAAAAAAGATGATAAATGGAAAAGGAGGAATGACAGCTCTTCTTGGTACAAATGATGTCAGAGAAGTATTAAAAAGAATAAATAACGGAGATAAATATGCTAAACTGGTATTTGAAGCAATGGCATATAGAGTTGCAAAAGAGATTGGTAGTATGGCAGCTGTTTTTAAAGGACACGTAGATGCAATAGGAATTACTGGAGGTATTGCATATAGTGAGGAATTTGTAACACTTATAAAAGACAGAGTAAATTTTATAGCACCTATTTATGTATATCCGGGAGAAGAGGAAATGCTAGCTTTAGCTCAAGGGGCTTTGAGAGTTTTAAACGGTGAAGAAAAGGCAAAAGAATATGTATAAAATGAAAACTGATAAGAGGCTTATGTTGTCCTCTTGTCAGTTTTTTAATTTTAATTGACATCATAATTAATAAAAATTACAATTATATTTGAGATTATGTAAAGTAGAAAGGCGAGAAAAATGGATAAGTTGACGATTTGGGAAGTATTTTTGTTTTCAGTGCCAGAGGCAGCAGTTATAATAAGTATTGCTTTTGGTTTAGGGGGAGTAAAGTTTAAGCCAAAAGAGATTTTGTATATAAGCTTACTTACTGGAATCATATTGTACTTTATAAGGCCATTGGTCAGTAGTTATATTGTAAATGTTATACTTTATATCGGGGTATTAATGATTTTGTTTTTGGTATTTAAAGTTATGGACTTTTTTAAAGGTATGATGAGTGTTATTTTATCCGTTTCCATTTATTTAATAATAGAATATCTAAATGTTACGGCAATTCAATTTTTATTTGATATAGATCCTGTAATTTTATTGAAGAACTATGTCTTACGATTTGAATGTTTTTTACCCCAATTATTAATAGCAATTTTGGTTTCTTTTGCTATACGCAAATATAAACTTTATCTATTTACAGAGTAATGCATTGGGAGATGAATTTATATGTTAAGAATAGTCATTGCAGAAGACGATATAAATTTTAAAAAAGAACTCATAAAAATTCTTTTAACAATGGAAGGTGTAAGTGTTGAATATTCTACGGGAGACGGAAATGACGCATTAGAAGCATTAATTAAAATTAAACCGGACGTTGCCATTTTAGATATAGGATTACCAGGAATATCGGGCATTGAGGTGGCGAAAAAGATTAGAGAATACATGCCTTTTTTAGAAATAATTTTTATTACTTCTTTTGAGGAATACATAAAAGATGCTGTGAGTCTCTATGCTTCTGATTATATTGAGAAGCCTCTTGATGAGAAGAGGCTGAGAGAAACTTTAGATAGGATAAAGAAAAAACTTTTAGAAGTAGAAAATGTCATCCCTTTTAAGACGGAAGATGGAGTAAAGCTTATCAATCCTAAGGAAATTTATTGTGTTCAAGCCAGTAAAAAAAGGAGCATAGTTTATACCCAAAAAGAAAAATTTATATGTGATTACTCTTTAAAAGAAATAGAGGAATTGTTAGATGGTAGCATGTTTTTTAGAACAAATCGGTCTTTTCTAGTGAACCTCTTTAAAGTTGAGCTGTTAAAAGATAACAATAGGACTTCCTTTGAGATACGTTTTAAAGGCTCAAATTATAAGGCTTATCTCTCTAAAGAATTGTATGAAGAATTTAGGAGGAGAGTAAAATCTATTTACAAATCATAATTAGATTGGAAGAGGTTTTATGTTTAAGGATAGTTACAAAAATGCGATGATGATTTATGTAGTGCAAATGGTATTGATAGTAATACTGGTAAACAACAATTTTATGAAAAGTCTTGATGTATTTCAGCCCAAAAATCAAGAGTTGTTTAGGATTTTCACAGGAATTTTAATTTTTATACTGAATGGGTTTTCTATTTTTGTGTTAAGAGAGCTGTATGCTAAAAATAAAGAAGAACGCCAATTTTTAATAAATAGTATTAGATTTAAATACATAGAGGAACAAAATCGTATCTATAGGCAAAATCACCATGATATTAAAA
This sequence comes from Thermoanaerobacter uzonensis DSM 18761, assembly GCF_900129115.1. Classification (NCBI taxonomy): domain Bacteria; kingdom Bacillati; phylum Bacillota; class Clostridia; order Thermoanaerobacterales; family Thermoanaerobacteraceae; genus Thermoanaerobacter; species Thermoanaerobacter uzonensis. The sequence goes on from NZ_FQUR01000007.1 coordinate 193,752, forward strand.
ATCACTTGATAATCATTTCTGAATTAGTCAAGGAAAAAAGATATAGTGAACTGGAGAATTATTTGTCTTCATATATGGAAGAAATTGATAAAAATTTGGTGACGATAAACACAGGTGTAAATGAAATTGATATATTGCTTTATTCGAAAATAAGTAATGCTAAGAGTAAAGATATTGAAGTGGATTTTAAATGTGATACACAAATCCAGTGCAGCAAAAAACACGTGCTTAATTTAGTTTCGGTTTTAGGAAATTTAATAGACAATGCAATAGAGGCTTGTGATGAAATGGAAAAAGATAAATACATAATTATAGAGATGAAAGAAGACCCAATAGATTACATATTTCACATAAAGAATAGATATAATTTTCAAACAGTTGTAAAACCATCCATCTTTTTTGAAGAAGGGTTTTCTACAAAAGAGGGTAGAGGTAGAGGCGAAGGATTGTATATTGTCAGAAATATAGTAGAAAAGTATAGCGGTGAAATAGAAGTACAAACCGATGGAGGTTATTTTGACGTTATTGTAGAAATTCCTAAATTTTCTTTGGAGGGTGATTAAAATTAATATCGAAAAGTTAGCTGAGAGGTTAACACAAAGACTGTTTAAAACGCAAAATTTAACGGATATTGAAATGGCAAAAATACAATATGGTATAAGCTTAATTTTAGGGGTAATAATTGAATTTACTTTAGTTTATGCTATTTCTTTAATATTGGGATTTAGCTTTTACACTCTAGTAATAATGCTTTCTGCTCTTTTCTTGAGGATAAATACAGGAGGGGCTCATTGTTCAACCTATAATAGATGTGTAACTTTTACGGCAGTTTATTTTATACCTTTTGCTGCTTTAGCGAAATTTATAGATATACATTTTCCTTTAGAATTTAAAGTTTTTACAAGCCTATTGTTATATTTTATAGTATTAGCGATAGTGAAGGATAATAAATTTTACAGGGTTATAATTCTGAGTTTAGTTGGTATAAATATTTTTTTATTTTTCGTCAATTCAATACTCTATATTAAAATATTGTTTTTAGTATCTATAGGTTTTACACTACAAGCTGTTATGAGGACTACATTAGGAGAAACTATAGTAAACATTGCAGATACGTTGTTTAAAAAAGCAGGAATATAAAAAAATTTTTTATTTTTTCAACCTTTTTATGTAAATATAAGCAAATAATATATTTTTATACAAAAAATTAATGGTTTTTAAAGGAATATATTGTATTTATTACATAAAAAAATGGGATTTTATGTAAATATTTGGATATATTTAGGCGAAAAATGCATTTTCGTTCCCAAAAATGACACTTTCGTTCCGAAATCCACACAAAGCTTTTTAAATGTTGTATAATTAAATAAAGATGAGTGGGAGGTGAACTGAATGAAAAGAATTAACCCACTATCATTGTTAGGAACACTGCTTACATTTATAGGAACATTGGGACTTGCAAGTTCTGCTTGCATCGGCTGGTTTTATAAGCCGCAAGTTCCTGATGTTTTGCTGAAAAAGTAATATATCTCAAAGATCTTTTCTACCCTTCCCTCGTGGGTTTCAACATTTTCCTGAGTTTTTACATAGATTTAAATTAATTTTGTGCCGAGTTTTCGGCACTTTTTATTTTAGTATTTTAAAAAATTGTTGGTATAATTTTTGCTTAAATAATAGAATTGATGAAAGAGATTTAAGTGGATAGTCTTGACTTTAAAATAGTAAGAAAGTTATAATAACCTTTGAACGGAGTATAGGATAGGGGGGTATATATAGCTGACTTTTTCAATAACATGTTAAATTAATACTATTTTTTGTGATTGAAAAATTTATATAAAACCGTATAATTAATATTGTAAAACAATTCAAAAGATTATTGGTTGATTTTTATATTGCATTTTTAGGGGGTTATTCTGTTGAAGGTTTATTCTTTAGTTGGAGAAAGTGGGACGGGTAAAAGCCATCATGCTTCTTCTATTGCTGGCAGGTATGGCATTAGGTATATCATTGATGATGGAATTTTAATAAAAGGTAATAACATTATTACAGGAGTTTCTGCTAAAAAAGAGGCTACAAAAATTGGAGCCATAAAAAGAGCATTATTTACTGATCCTACGCATGTAGAGGAAGTAAAAAAAGCTATTGAAGAGGCGAAACCGGATAAAATCCTCATAATAGGTACTTCTGATAAAATGGTGGATGCTATAGCTGAAAAATTGGGGCTTCCACCAGTGAGTGTAAGGATATATATTAAAGATGTAGTTCCCCCTAAACAGATTGAAATAGCCCGTGAAAAACGGCTATTGGAGGGAAAACATGTTATCCCTGTTCCAACTTTTGAAGTTAAAAAGCAGTTCTCAGGCTATTTTTTAGATCCGCTCAGGATTTTTAGAAGAAATAAAGGTGGTTATTTTGAAAAGACAATAGTAAGGCCTAATTACAGCTACTTAGGGAAATACACCATTTCTGAAAGTGTTATAAATTCAATAGTGGCTCATGAACTTATTTTGTTTAGTGAAGTTTACAGAGTTAATAGGGTTTTGACGGAAAAAAAACCTGAAGGAATAATTTTGAAGGTAGACGTTACGATGAGATATGGCTACCAAATTGTCCCTGTATTAAAAGAAGCTATGAAAAATATAAAAAAACAATTGGAGTATATGACGGCCTTAAATGTCCTACAAATGGACATTTATGTAAAAAATCTGCATATAGAAAAAATAAATATTGGAGAAAAGGGTGTGTGATATGTACAAAATCGTGAGAAAAGAGATACTAAATCCTGTTGTCAAACTCATGGATATTGAAGCGCCAAGAGTTGCGAAAAGTGCAAAACCTGGTCAGTTTGTCATTATTAGAATTTATGATAAAGGGGAAAGAATTCCTCTTACTATTGCAGATTATGACCCTGAAAAGGGAACAGTTACAATTGTATTTCAAGAGGTTGGCAAATCGACGAAGTTATTGGGGACTCTCAATGAAGGAGATTATATTTTAGATTTTGTGGGTCCTTTAGGGAATTTTATGGAGGTGCCTAAGGAAGCTAGAAAAATATTAGGCGTGGGTGGTGGTGTAGGTATACCTGCTCTTTATCCAAAATTAAAAATGTTACATCAAGAAGGTTATAGAGTTGAAGCAATTCTTGGCGGTAGAAGTGAAGAATATGTAATTTTCAAGAAAGAGATGGAGGCTGTCTGTGATAAAGTATATTATGCTACAGACGATGGTACTTTAGGTAAAAAAGGGTTTGTAACAGATGTATTGAAAGAAGTATTGGAAAATGATAAAGAAATAGATTATATCATTACAGTTGGTCCTGTCATAATGATGAAAAATGTTTGCAAAATGACCAAAGAATACAATATACCAACTATAGTCAGTATGAACCCATTGATGGTAGATGGAACAGGAATGTGTGGCGCTTGTAGAATTGAGGTTGGCGGAGAGACAAAGTTTGTATGTATGGATGGGCCGATTTTTGATGGCCATCTTGTGAATTTTGACTTAGCTATGACAAGGCTTAATATGTTTAAAAAACAAGAAAAAGTGTCATTAGAATTGTATGAACAACATCATGGAGGTGATCACCATGGCCGTTAAAGATAGAGTGCCTATGAAAGAACAGGATCCAAAAGAGAGAAGGAAAAATTTTGATGAAGTAGCACTAGGTTATACAGAGGAGGAAGCAATTCTAGAGGCTTCAAGGTGTATACAATGTCCTAAACCTACTTGTGTGGCCGGGTGTCCCGTCCATGTGAGAATACCTGAATTTATCAAAGCAATCACTAAAAGAGAATTTGAAGAAGCGTATAAAATTATAAAGAGCACAAATAGTTTACCTGCCGTCTGTGGCAGAGTATGTCCGCAGGAAGAACAGTGTGAAAAGAATTGCGTATTAAATAAAATTGGCAAACCTATTGCTATTGGAAGATTAGAGAGATTTGTAGCTGATTATGCCCTTCAAAATAATATTGAAGAAGAAGTAAAGCCTGAGAAGAAAAATAAAAAAGTGGCTATAATAGGAGGAGGACCTGCAGGACTTACTTGTGCAGGAGACCTTCTGAAAATGGGCTATTATGTTACAATTTTTGAGGCTTTGCATGCTTTAGGTGGAGTTTTGACCTATGGGATTCCCGAATTTAGATTACCCAAGAGAATTGTGGAAGCAGAAATAGAAAGATTAAAGAAATTAGGTGCAAAAGTTGAAACTAATGTGGTTGTGGGAAGGACAGTTACGATTGACCAATTGATGGAGGAAGAAGGCTTTGAAGCAGTATTTGTTGGCACAGGTGCTGGACTTCCTAAGTTAATGGATATTCCGGGCAAGAACTTGAATGGTGTTTATTCTGCTAATGAATTTTTGACAAGAATAAATCTTATGAAAGCATATAAATTTCCTGAATATGATACTCCTATTGTAGTAGGTAAGAGAGTAGCTGTAATAGGTGGAGGGAATGTTGCAATGGATGCTGCTCGCTCTGCTCTAAGGCTTGATGGTGTGGAAGAAGTAACTGTAGTATACAGGCGTTCAAAAGAGGAGATGCCAGCAAGGGCGGAGGAGATAGAGCATGCTATTGAAGAAGGCATAAAATTTGAGTTTTTAGCTAATCCAATACGGATAAATGGGACAGAAGATGGATGGGTAAAAAGTATGGACGTAATAAGAATGGAATTAGGTGAGCCTGATAGCTCAGGAAGAAGGAGACCTATTGAAATACCTGGCTCTGAGTTTACAATAGAGGTAGATACAGTGATTATGGCATTAGGAACAAGCCCTAATAATTTGATTCCTTCCACCACAAAAGATGTCGAGATTCAAAAATGGGGCGGCATAATTGCTGATGAAACAGGTAAAACTTCAAAACCGGGTGTTTTTGCTGGTGGAGATGCAGTAACAGGAGCAGCAACTGTAATACTTGCAATGGGTGCTGGAAAGCAGGCGGCAAAGGCAATTGATGAATATTTGAGAAATAAAAAATAAAGACAAAAATTATTAACTTGTATTAATAAAAAGCCGGTTTCGGCTTTTTTTTGTACAGAAAAAATTATATAATAATAATTAACAGGATAGAGAAATATGATAGTTAGTAAGTAAATAAACTCAATGTGGGTGAGGAAGATGAAATATAGTGTGGAAGAAAAGGGGACAAAGGTAATTGTAAGGGGGATTGAAGATTTTAATCTTAAGGAAACTTTTGAATGTGGACAGTGTTTTAGATGGAATGAAGAAGAGGATGGGAGCTATACAGGAGTTGCCTACGATAAAGTTATAAACATGAAATTGGAAAAAGACATGTTGATAATTGACAATACAGATTTAAATGACTTTTATGACATTTGGTTTGATTATTTTGACTTAGCAAGGGATTACAGACAAATAAAAGAAAGCCTTTCAAAAGATCCTGTATTAAAAGAAGCAATTCAATATGGGAAAGGTATAAGGATTTTGCGCCAAGATACATGGGAAACTCTAGTTTCTTTTATAATCTCACAAAATAATAGAATACCCCAAATAAAAAAAGTTGTAGAAAATCTCGCCAGTTCATTTGGAGAGCCCATTGAGTACAAAGGAAAAGTCTATTATACTTTTCCTAAAGCAGAAGAATTAGTTATGTTTGATGTTGAGACGATTGCCAAGACAAAATGTGGCTTTAGGGCGAAATATATATTGGACGCGGCTTCTAAAGTTTTTTCTGGAGAAATAGATCTTTTGAAATTGTTTGAATACAGTACTAATGAGATAAGAGATATTCTTATGAGTATAAATGGGGTAGGTCCCAAAGTTGCAGATTGTGTTATTTTGTATTCTATAGGCAGGTATGATACTTTTCCTACAGATGTATGGATAAAAAGAATTGTTGAATATTTGTATTTGAAAAGAGAAGGAACTCCTTTAGAGATTCAGTTATTTGCGATAGATAAGTTTGGAGATTTGTCTGGTTTTGCTCAACAGTATTTATTCTATTATGGTAGGGAGATGGGGAAAAAAATTTTTAACGAAAGGAAGAAATAAATGTTAGGAACTGTTGTAAATTCAATTGCAATAATTGTGGGTGGTGCTATTGGCACTTTTCTTAAAGTAGGAATTCCGGAAAGGTTTAAAAATATAGTTATGCAGGGTGTCGCCTTAAGTGTGATGATAATAGGGATTTCTAGTGGCCTTCAATTTAATAATTTAATGGTAGTGATCGTGAGCCTTGTAATAGGTGGTATTATAGGAGAAGCCTTAAATATTGAAGAATATTTAAATAAGTTTGGAGATACATTGCAAAAAAAATTAAGTAAAGATAAAAGTTCTACAATTAGCAAAGGCTTTGTGACAGCAAGTTTAGTTTATTGCATTGGTGCTATGGCGATTGTGGGTGCTTTGAAGGATGGACTTTCAGGAGACCACAGTATACTATTTGCTAAATCTGTTCTAGATGGAATTTCCTCAATAATTTTTGCTTCCACTTTTGGAATAGGTGTTGTTTTTTCAGCTGTTTCTGTGTTTTTATATCAAGGGTCTATTTCGCTAGGAGCGTCTTTTCTGCAAGGTTTTTTGACAAAAGCAGTTGTGGAGGACATGACAGCTGTAGGAGGAATATTGATATTTGCCATTTCTTTGAATATGTTAGAGATCAAGAATATAAAAGTTGGGAATTTGCTGCCAGCTATTTTTATACCTATTTTTTATCATATTTTACTAAATATTATAAAATGATTTTAGGCGGTGTGGATATGAAACCACTAAAAAGCATCGATGTAGCCAGAATTGCTGTAAAAATGGCTATGTCTACAAGAGAAGAGGAAGAGAGTTTAAAACACAAATATTGGCAACAGGGAGTAAAAGTTGCAGCTGTTGACTATGGTGGCGAATACGTAAATTCTATATCTAAAATTATTGAAAGAGCGGTAGTAGCGGCTAAAAGAGAAGGAATTATAGAAGACACACACGCTGCAGAAGGAGCAGTAGCAGGGGCTGCGCACGAGGCTGCTATACAAGTCATGAACAAAGCTATGGGACTTAATGTAGGTGGAAAAATAGGCATTGCCTATGCTGACGAGCATCTTTGTGTTTGTGTGTTTTTTGCTGTGGGGATGCTAAACTTAAATGAAGTGGCAATTGGACTAGGACATAGGTCATTAAAATGAGGGGTTAACCCCCTCATACTTTTTTTAACGCCTCTTCTATATTTATCATTCCACTACCTTGGGTCCATAAACCTGCCTCGTCAATTTTTGTAGCTGTTGCTTTTAATATATTTTTTATTTGCACATTGGTCAAATGAGGATTTTTTTCTAGTAACAATGCTGCTGCTCCTGCTGCCATTGGAGTTGCCATGGAAGTTCCTGTTGCTGTTCTATATGCTTTATTTATCATAATTTCATCTGCGCCAACAGGTACATTTCCCGAGGCAGTAGAGACTATTTTTACACCTGGTGCTACTATGTCTGGTTTGTATAGATAAGGCGAACCTCTTCCAGAAAATTGAGCTATTTCGTCATCACTTATGTCGGAGGTTCTTTTGTCATCCACTGCTCCTACAGTTATGACATTTTTACTGGTGCCAGGAGAAGTTATTGTGTTGTAATTAGGACCTGAGTTTCCAGCTGCAACAGTTACTACTAATCCATTTCTCCAAAGAGTATCTACTCCTCTTACCAAAGGATCTAAGAAAGTAGGAAGAGATGGAGTTTCGCCTATTGATAGAGAAACTATCCGTATATTGTATTTATCTTTATTGTCTAAAATCCATTGCATTCCAGCAAGGATGTCAGAGGATAAACCTCTACCATAGGCATCTAATACTTTTACTGCTACTATATTAGCTTCTGGAGCTACGCCTTTGTATTTGCCATTAGAAGCATATCCATTTCCAGCAGCGTCCCCAGCTACATGAGTGCCATGGCCATTGTCATCGTAAGGTTGTTTTTTTCCATTTACTACATCGTGAAATGCCACTATGCGGTTTTTGGGCTTGGTAAAATCAGGGTGAGGATATATTCCAGTATCTAAAAAGGCAATTGTTACTCCTTTACCGGTGTAGCCTAGGTCGTTAACTTTTCGAGAAGCGATTTCTTGAGTGGCAATATTAAGCTGCAACTTAACGGCGGAGTCTTCTGCTATAAAATGAATTCCTTTTAATGTAGCAAAATTTTTTAATTTATCACAAGGTAAATTTACTGACCAGGCTTTTATAATTGGTAGTTCAAATTTTATGCTTCCTCCTATTTTTTCGATTTTTCCTTTTAAAATGTCATAAGGTAAATGGGAATACAAAATTACAGGAACACATTCACTTCTTAGATATAATGCTTTTTTTAAAAGCCTTTTATCGATTTTATTTGAGACATAAATTTCCTTTGCTATTTTAGAAAAAGCAAATAATGGAATTAGATTCATTAGCATACCTCCTTTCATGCTATTAACACAATATGTGAAATATAAAAATTTGTTAGTGGAAATTAAAAAAAGTGTCACCATACAAAGTTATGTCATATTATGTAGTAGGTCTTTAAAGACCCACATAGAAAAGGATGAAACTTGAAAGGAGGAAAATTATTTATGCCAGTAGATAAAAGCGGAGCAGGATTTGGGTGGTTTTGGATAATAATCATCATACTGTTGATTTTCTTGTTTATCCCAGGAATTATCGTTGAAGAACCAAAAGCTTGATTAGGTGTTAAAAATTGCTTAAAGGGGGATCAATATGGCAGGAACAAGTTCAGTTTTTGGCGAAAGCAATTTGTTGTTTTTCTTCTTGATACTTGTATTAGCGCTTGGTGGAGGCTGGCTTAATGTAACATGGTCTTTAGAGACATTGCTGTTCTTCTTCATACTCCTTGTAATAATAATGGATGGCGGATTAGGCTGGTTTTTCAATGAACTTAAGTAATTTTAAAGGGCTCTATCCTGCGATAGAGCCTTGTTTATTTAGAAAATTTAATGCGTGTGGAGTGATAATATATGTCTTTTTCTGGAGATACTCTGTTGTTCTTCTTTGTAATTTTAACTTTGCTGTTGGATGTAAGATTTGAGCTTGAAAGTCTACTGTTCTTCTTTTTAATACTTGTAATTTTGCAGGAAGAAAAACCGCGAAAAAAAGCAAAGCGATTTTTGTGGTCATTAACAGGCATTAATTTTGGTAACACAAATTCTTAAAATTACGTATTATATATTAGCTAAAGATAAAAAATTTATTTCCCTATTATTTACCTGTCTGAAGGGAGGTAGTATTTATGCCAGAAGAAAAAGGAATAGGATTTGTTGGAGGTTGGTTTTGGATTTTCATAATAATAATTTTAATACTTCTATTTGTTCCAGGAATAATTATTTGGGAAAAAAATTAGACAAAAAATAGGGGTGGTCTATAATAATAGACTAACCCCTTACATATATTTAGTAAGAGATTAAAAATAGGGGGAATTTGTTTTGCAAAAGGAGATTTTATTAAAAATACTTGCTGTAGAACTTTTGATAATAGCCTTTGTGAGATTTCAGGTAATGGGTATGGAAAAGGAAAGAAAAGAAGAAGAAGTTACAGAAGAAGATAAAGATGAATTATCTTCACCGCAGGAAAATAAAAAAACTTCAATAGATGTGTACGAAGTGATAACAAAGGGAAAAGATTTTGTAGGTAGCGTAAAGCCTTATCTAAACAAGAGAGACCAATATTATGTAGATATTTTCTCTAAAATAGCCGAAATAATTGAAATACAAAAAAAATTGATGAGCCTTTCAGAAGAAGAAATTGAAGTGGCAGAAAAAATAGAAGTAGATAAAATAGGAATTTTGAAAGCGATAAAACCCTACATAACGGAAGATAAAAAAATTGTGATAGATAAGTTTTTAAAATTTCATGAAGCGTTGAAGAATTTGCAAGAAAAAATGGAGAAACATTCAAAAGAAGAAGATAAAGACAATATTTTCGACAAAATAATTGATATTTATGAGGCCCTAAGGCCTATAATTCCTGAAGAAAAGTTAGAAGAAACTGATAAGCTAGCAAAGAATATAAAATTGTTGGAAGTATTAAACAAAGCAGAGGGTATTATGAACAGCATGAAAGAGGAGAAAAAACAATTACAATCTTCTACTAGGAGTATGGAGGAAAAAGAACAAAAATCAGAAGAAAATAAAGAGGAAATAGAAAGAATAGAAGATAAAGAGGAAATATCGAAAACAGAGGAAGGAGATAAAATTTTAGATACCAATAAAAAAGAAACAGAGGAACAATTAGAAAAAGAAGAAAACAATTCATTACCTCAAGGATTATCTGACCAGCAGGTAGCAATTATAGACAATCTCAAATCTATGTTGACAAAGGAACAGCAGCAGTATATGTATAATATGATTAATTATCTTAAACAACAAGGATTAGTTAAATCTGAAGGTAAAGGGGAATAAATATTTTCCCTGTATTTTTTATTTTTAAATACAAATTACAGAAACGTAGTCTAAATCAATAAATAATGGCATAAAATCAAAATATTTGGGTAAAATCATAGATAATCAGACTATACAGCCTAATATAGGCTATAATAAAGTTTGATATGTTTTACCACTTAAATTAATATAGAGATTGGGATTAGCACTCACATAAGTTGAGTGCTAATAAATGAAGGAGGAGGGATAAAGTATATGAGATTAAAACCACTCGGAGACAGAGTTGTGGTCAAAGTAATCCAGGCAGAAGAAGTTACAAAAGGCGGAGTTATTTTACCAGGTACAGCAAAAGAAAAACCACAACAAGGTGAAGTAGTTGCAGTAGGAACAGGGGAATACATAGACGGTAAAAAAGTAGAATTAGAAGTAAAAGTCGGTGATAGAGTAATCTTCTCTAAGTATGCGGGAACAGAAGTTAAGTTAGATGGTGAAGAATATCTACTTTTAAGAGAAAGCGATATTCTAGCAATTATAGAATAAGGAGGTAGTTGAAAATGGCAAAACAAATCAAATATGGAGAGGAAGCAAGAAGAGCATTAGAAAGAGGAGTTAATGCAGTTGCGGATACTGTAAAAGTTACATTAGGACCAAGGGGTCGTAATGTAGTATTGGACAAAAAATATGGTTCCCCCACGGTTACAAATGACGGTGTTACTATTGCAAGAGAAATTGAATTAGAGGATCCCTTTGAAAATCAAGGTGCGCAACTTTTGAAGGAAGTAGCTACAAAAACTAATGATGTTGCCGGTGATGGTACAACGACTGCAACGCTTTTAGCTCAAGCAATGGTTCGGGAGGGACTCAAGAACCTTGCTGCGGGAGCTAACCCAATGCTTTTAAGAAGAGGTATTGCGAAGGCTGTAGATGCTGCAGTTGAGGGGTTAAAGAGGATATCTAAACCTATTGATAATAAAGAATCAATTGCCCATGTTGCTTCTATCTCTGCTGCTGATGAAGAAATAGGTAATCTCATTGCAGAAGCAATGGACAAAGTAGGTAAAGATGGAGTTATAACGGTTGAAGAATCAAAGACTTTAGGTACAACCCTTGAGGTTGTTGAAGGAATGCAATTTGACAGAGGATATATTTCTCCATACATGGTAACTGATGCTGAAAAAATGGAAGCAGTATTAGAAGAGCCTGTTATACTCATAACAGATAAGAAACTTTCAAATATCCAAGACTTGTTGCCACTCTTGGAGCAAGTAGTGCAACACGGTAAGAAACTTCTTATTATAGCTGATGATGTAGAAGGGGAAGCATTGGCAACATTAGTTGTCAACAAATTAAGAGGTACATTTACGTGTGTAGCAGTAAAAGCTCCTGGCTTTGGTGACAGAAGAAAAGAAATGCTACAAGATATAGCAATACTGACAGGTGGTCAAGTAATTTCAGAAGAATTAGGTTATGACTTAAAAGATGTAAGATTAGATATGCTTGGCCGCGCAAGACAAGTAAAAGTTACAAAAGAGAATACCACAATTGTAGGAGGAGCAGGCGATGCTGCAGAAATTAAGAAGAGAGTAAATCAAATTAAGGCTCAAATTGAGGAAACTACCTCTGATTATGATAGAGAAAAATTACAAGAAAGACTAGCAAAATTGGCGGGTGGTGTAGCTGTCATTCAAGCTGGTGCTGCAACTGAGACAGAGCTTAAAGAAAAGAAACACAGAATTGAAGACGCATTGGCGGCTACAAAAGCAGCAGTGGAGGAAGGTATAGTGCCTGGTGGCGGTATTGCACTTCTCAATGTAATAGAAGATGTGCAAAAAGTAGTTGATTCCTTAGAGGGCGACTTCAAGACAGGTGCGAAGATAGTTTTAAGGGCATTAGAAGAACCCGTAAGACAAATTGCAGCAAATGCTGGTGTTGACGGTTCTGTAATAGTAGAAAAAATAAAAGCTGCTAAAGATCCAAACTTCGGATATGATGCTTACAAGGAAGAATTTACAGACATGTTCAAAGCAGGTATTGTAGACCCAACAAAGGTTACAAGGACAGCTTTGCAAAATGCTGCATCAATTGCTTCAATGATACTCACGACAGAAGCAGTAGTGGTAGATATCCCAGAGAAGAATACAGCAATGCCAAATCCCGGAGCAGGAATGGATATGATGTGATAAAAAGGGCTGAGCGAAAGCTTAGCCCTTTTAAGTTTTAGCCTTGACAGCTTTGAAATTGTCTGATAAAATACTTTTGTAGCAAGTTTTTGAGCGCCCGTAGCTCAGCAGGATAGAGCAGCAGTTTCCTAAACTGCGTGCCGGAGGTTCGAGTCCTCTCGGGCGCACCATTTTCACGATAAAACTTCCTAAAATGAAAATTAAATGATAACATGAAAAATTTGACCTCCCTTTTGGGAGGTCATTCAATTATTTTCTTTTGGAATATTTTATATGGTTCAGGGACAACCCCAAAACTAGCTGGAGGGATAAAGGATAACTCGTTGTAGTTCATTACAATTGAGAAGTTGAATTGTATTTTTTGTACTGTTGACATAGACATGTAAATTTGTTATATTGAATAATAAATTATTCATTTAACAAGTTAATAGTTTTAATAGAGGAACTCATATAATCCCGTGAATATGGCACGGGAGTTTCTACAAAGCAGCCGTAAACTGCTTTACTATGGGTGGAATTTGGTGTTGCCTTTTTGGCCTGAGGAAATTCTACCCTCGGGCTTTTATTTTATAAAGGCCCACAAGTTAATTGTGTAAATTGTATGATGTTCAAAAAAATTTTGCGAATAATATGTTATAATAAAACTAAAAGGGAGATGTAACTATGGAGGGAAAATTTGTTAAAGAAGGTTTAACTTTTGATGATGTTCTTTTAATTCCTGCTAAATCCGATGTGCTTCCTAAGGATGTAGATTTAAAGACAAAACTTACTAAAAAAATTACTTTAAACATTCCTTTAATGAGCGCTGGAATGGACACTGTTACAGAATCCAAACTTGCAATTGCTATAGCAAGAGAGGGCGGCATAGGTGTAATTCACAAAAACATGTCTATTGAAAGACAAGCTTTAGAAGTTGACAAAGTCAAAAGGTCAGAACATGGTGTCATAACGGATCCTTTCTTCCTTACTCCTGACCATACTATTAAAGATGCAGCTGAACTTATGGCAAGGTATAAAATATCTGGAGTACCTATCACTGTTGATTCGAAACTTGTAGGAATAATTACTAATCGCGATATAAGATTTGAAGATGATTTGGATAAACCGATAAGAGAAGTTATGACAAAAGACAATTTGGTAACTGCTCCTCCTGGAACTACTTTAGAGGAAGCAAGACAGATACTAAAAAAACATAAAATAGAAAAATTGCCGTTAGTAGATGGAAACAACGTTTTAAAAGGGCTCATAACCATAAAAGATATAGAAAAAGCCGTGGAGTTTCCTAATGCGGCTAAAGATAGCAAAGGAAGACTTTTAGTGGCTGCTGCTGTCGGTGTTGGAAAAGACATGATGGATAGAGTCAAAGCATTAGTAGAAGCAGGTGTAGACGCTATTGTGATAGATACAGCTCACGGTCATTCTAAAGGAGTTTTGGAGGCCGTCTCTAAGATAAAAGAAAAATATCCAGACCTGCAGCTGATAGCAGGAAATGTAGCTACGGCTGAAGCCACAAGAGAGTTAATAGAGAGAGGGACAGATTGTGTAAAAGTTGGTATTGGCCCAGGGTCAATCTGTACTACGAGAGTGATCGCTGGAATAGGAGTTCCTCAAATTACTGCTATTTACGATTGTGCTCAAGAAGCGGACAAGTATGGAATACCTATAATTGCAGATGGAGGGATTAAGTATTCGGGGGACATCGTAAAAGCCATTGCGGCGGGAGCTTCTGTAGTTATGCTGGGAAGCCTTTTTGCAGGAACAGAAGAAAGTCCCGGAGAAATAGAGATATATCAAGGGAGAAGCTATAAGGTCTATAGAGGCATGGGTTCTTTGGGAGCAATGAAAGAAGGAAGCTCAGATAGGTATTTCCAAGAAGATGTCACGAAGTTTGTACCAGAAGGGGTAGAAGGGAGAGTACCTTATAAAGGACCTTTAAAAGAGACGGTGTATCAATTAGTTGGTGGTTTAAGAGCAGGAATGGGATATTGTGGTGTTCGCAATATTGAAGAACTTAGGGCAAAAACAAAATTTATAAAAATAACGCAGGCAGGATTAACTGAAAGTCATCCTCATGATATAATTATTACAAAGGAAGCTCCTAATTATAATTTGAGATAAGAGGAGGATTTTAATGGGGATTAAACGGGAAGTAGTGTTAGTTTTAGATTTTGGAGGCCAATACACACAATTAATTGCGAGAAGAATAAGAGAAGCAAATGTTTTTTGCGAGATTGTTCCTTACAATATTTCTCCAGAGGAGGTACGAAAAAAAGAGCCAAAAGGGATTGTGCTTTCTGGAGGACCTGCCAGTGTATATGCAAAAAATGCTCCTAAATGCGATAAGGAAATTTTTGAGTTAGGTTATCCTGTGCTAGGTATATGTTATGGTGCGCAACTTATGACAGAGCTTTTAGGTGGGAAAGTTGTGCCAGCACCTGTGAAAGAATATGGCAAGACAGAAATTGTCTTAAATAATACTATTCCTTTGTTTAAAGGGATAGAAAGAGATACTGTTGTTTGGATGAGTCATACTGACCACATAGAACTTCCTCCTCCAGATTTTAAGGTAGTAGCTTCTACTGACAACTGCCCTATCGCAGCAATTGCGAATGTAGAAAAGAAATTGTATGCAGTTCAATTCCATCCTGAAGTTTCACATACTCATAGAGGAACAGAGATTATAAGAAATTTCCTTTTTGAAGTATGTGATTGCGCGGCAGATTGGACAATGGAATCTTTAATTGAGCAGACAGTAAAGGAAATAAAAGCGAAAGTAGGCACACACAAAGCTGTATGTGCGCTGTCTGGTGGTGTAGATTCTTCAGTGGCTGCTGTTTTAGTAGATAGAGCTATTCACGACCAATTGGTGTGCATTTTTGTTGATACAGGGCTTTTAAGGAAAAACGAAGGAGATATAGTTATTGAAACTTTTAGAAAAAATTATGATATGAATATAATCCGGGTAGATGCAAAGGATAGATTTTTGTCACGGCTTAAAGGAGTTACGGATCCAGAAGAAAAGAGAAAAATTATTGGTAATGTTTTTATAGAAGTTTTTAAAGAAGAAGCCTTAAAAATAGGAGATGTGAAGTTTTTAGTGCAAGGTACTTTGTATCCTGATGTAATAGAGAGTGGAAATGGTATATCTTCTACTATTAAAAGCCACCACAATGTGGGAGGTTTGCCTGAAGATATAGGTTTTGAACTTATTGAACCTTTGAAAATGCTTTTTAAAGATGAAGTAAGGCAAGTAGGAAAAGAATTGGGAATCCCCGAGGAAATATTGTATAGACAACCTTTCCCTGGACCAGGATTAGCAGTTCGAATCCTTGGTGAGGTTACAGAAGAGAAGTTGGAAATTTTGAGACAAGCTGACAGTATAGTTTTAAGAGAAATGAAAAAGTTTGGCTGGTACAATAAAGTATGGCAATCTTTTGCAATTTTGCCTGGTATAAAAAGTGTTGGAGTTATGGGAGATGAGAGAACTTACGCCTATGCCATAATTTTGAGGGTAGTAGATAGCTACGACGGAATGACAGCAGATTGGACAAAGCTTCCTTATGAAATTTTAGAAAGTATATCTACTAGTATTACTAATGAAGTTCCAGGAATAAATCGAGTACTTTACGACATTACTTCTAAACCGCCTGCTACTATAGAGTGGGAGTAAAATCCGAACATTAATTTGACTTTTTATAAAAAAATTCGTAAACAAGGTTGACTAATATTAAAAAAGTTGTTAAGATATAAGTGTAACAATTGAATAAAAAGCACTCATATAATCCCGAGAATATGGCTCGGGAGTTTCTACCGAACAACCGTAAATTGTTCGACTATGAGTGAAAGTGTACCTAGGGTTCCAGCCTAGTTTATAGGTGTTTGGACCGAGCGGTACAGGTATATGGGTTTTCATATACTACACCTAAGGGATAAAAGCCCGGGAGGATAGGTTTCACTCTATTCCTGCCGGGCATATTTTTTTCTTAAAATTGTAAAATTGAAAAAGGAGGAGAATTAATGAAAAACAAGTCAAATATGAAAAACGGACTAATTGAAAGATTATTTAAATTAAGAGAGAGAAACACAGATTTTAAGACAGAAGTTTTGGCAGGTACTACTACATTTATCACTTTAGCTTATATAATATTTGTAAACCCACAGATTTTAAGCGAAGCCGGAATTCCAAAAGAGGCTGCAATTGCTGCTACTATATGGTCTTCGGCAATTGCTACGACTCTTATGGCTCTTCTAGCAAATTATCCTATTGCTGTTGCGCCGGGGATGGGGTTAAATGCTTTTTTTACCTATACAGTAGTTAAGCAGTTTGGACTGCATTGGACTGTAGCGCTAGGAGCCGTGTTTTTTTCAGGAGTAGTCTTTTTAGTTCTTACTGTCACTAAGATAAGAAGCTGGATAATAGAAGCTGTTCCTCCTTCACTAAGGTCGGCTATTCCTGTAGGAATAGGACTTTTCATAGCATTTATAGGACTTATAAATGCAGGGATAGTTGTGAAATCTGATGCTACTTTGGTAGCTTTTGGGCATATTTTAAAGCCCGAGACTTTCCTTTCCATTTTTGGACTTATACTGGCAGCTGTTCTGATATCTAGAGGAGTCAGAGGAGCTCTCATAATATCAATTCTAGCTACTACTGTGGTAGCAATGATATTTGGTGTTTCACCTCTTCCTAAAGGGATAAGCGATGTGATAAGCTTTCACATACCGAGTCTTGCTCCCACATTTGGTAAACTTGATATTATAGGAGCTTTTCATTATGGACTTTTAAACATAATTTTTACTTTCACAATAGTTGAACTTTTTGACAATATGGGAACTTTGATGGGGCTTCTTAAGAAAGCAGGGTTGATAGGAGAGAAAGGTGAATCTCCAGCTTTAGGAAGGGCTTTTATTTCTGACTCTGTTGGGACGATGATTTCGCCAGTTTTAGGGACATGTACTGTGACTTCTTACATTGAAAGTGCTGCGGGCATTGCAGAAGGAGGAAAAACTGGATTGACAGGCATTACAGTAGCAGTGTTTTTCTTGTTGGCACTTTTCATAGCTCCTTTGGTAGGGCTAGTCCCAGCATTTGCTACAGCGCCAGCCTTAATAATAGTTGGAGCTTTGATGATGACTGAGATAGTACACATAAACTTTGAAGATTTTACAGAAGTTTTTCCTGCTTTTATTACTATAATAGGAATGCCTTTGACTTACAGTATTGCCACAGGATTGGGTCTGGGATTTATTTCTTATACATTGGTTAAATTATTATCGGGCCGAGCTAAAGAGATACATTGGATGATGTATGTAATTGCTATTGCTTTTACAATAAATTTTGTTTTGAGATAAGAGGGGTTTTCCCCTCTTATTTATAAAAATTTAAAACAGATGGGAGGTTTTTATGAAAATGCCTAAAGTTGCAATAGTAGTTGGAAGTAAATCTGATTTGCCTGTGGTTGAAAGATGCACAAAAATTCTTGAAGAATTTGGAATTTCCTATGATGTTAAAGTGTTGTCTGCCCATAGAACTCCCTTTGAGACACAAGAATTTGCTGTAAATGCAGATAACTATTATGATATAATCATCGCAGGTGCAGGAAAAGCTGCTCATCTGCCTGGTGTTATTGCTTCTTATACACTCTTGCCTGTTATTGGTCTTCCCATAAAGTCTTCTACTTTAGACGGTCTTGACTCTCTTTTATCAATTGTCCAAATGCCTAAAGGTATTCCTGTTGCAACAGTGGCTATAGATGGAGCAGAGAATGCAGCTCTTTTAGCATGCCATATCCTCTCTTTGAAATATACTTATTTAAAGGAAGCCTTGGCTGATTATAGAGAAAAAATGGCTGAAGAAGTGTTAAACAATTAAGAGATTGGAGGAGATAAATATGGAAAAAAGAGAATTGCTTTATGAAGGAAAAGCTAAAAAAGTTTATAAGACAGATGAAGAGAATTTTTATATCATCGAATACAAAGATGATGCAACTGCTTTTAATGGTTTAAAGAAAGGAACAATTGCCGAAAAAGGTATAGTAAATAACAAAGTTTCTGCAATTTTATTTGCATTATTAGAAAAAAATAATGTACCCACCCATTATGTGAAAAAACTTAGTGACAGGGAAATGTTAGTTAAAAAGGTTGAGATTTTCCCTTTAGAAGTTATCGTGAGAAATTACGCAGCAGGAAGTATTTGCAAAAGACTGGGTCTTGAAGAAGGACTAAAGTTTAAAACGCCTGTATTAGAATTCTCATATAAAAATGACGAATTGAAAGACCCAATGATTAACGAATATCACATACAAGCTCTCGAATTAGCCACCAAAGAAGAGATTGAAATTATGACAGAAATGACGTTTAAAGTAAACAAAATTTTGTCAGAATATTTTTTATCTAAAGACATTATCTTAGTGGATTTTAAATTAGAATTTGGGAAAAGCAGTGAAGGAATATTATTAGCAGATGAAATCTCACCAGATACTTGCAGATTTTGGGACAAAAACACTATGGAAAAACTTGATAAAGATAGATTTAGAAAGGATTTGGGCAAAGTAGAAGAAGCATATTTAGAAATTTTAAAAAGACTTGGAGGTATGTAAAGTGCTAATTGCAAAAATCTATATAACTTTAAAAAAAGGAATACTTGACCCTCAAGGAAAAGCAGTAAAGGGAGCTTTGCATTCATTAGGATACGAAGAAGTAAAAGAGGTGCGGGTTGGGAAATATATAGAATTAACTTTTGAGGATGGCGATTTATCCCTCCTAAAGGACAAAGTAGATGAGATGTGCAAAAGGATACTGACAAATCCAATTATTGAAGATTACACCTTTGAAATTGTGGAGGGATAAAGATGAAATTTGCTGTTATAGTTTTTCCAGGGTCCAATTGCGATGTGGACTGCTATTATGCTGTTAAAGATGGGCTTGGGGAAGAAGTAGAATATGTGTGGCATCAAGAAAAAAATTTGAGTAAGTACGATGTCATAATGTTGCCCGGAGGATTTTCTTATGGTGATTATTTGAGGGCAGGAGCTATTGCTAGGTTTTCGCCTGTCATGGAGGCTGTCAGGGAAGAAACAGAAAAAGGAAAACTTATTATAGGCATATGCAACGGATTTCAGATACTTACAGAAGCAGGGCTTTTGCCGGGAGTTTTGAGAAAAAATGAAGGGCTGAAATTTATCTGCAAGACTGTCAGTATAATAGTTGAAAATGACAAAACTCCTTTTACTACAAGGCTTAAAAAAGGGCAGGAGATTTTACTTCCAGTTGCTCATGGAGAAGGCAATTATTATGTAGATGACGAAACTTTAAAAGAACTAAAAGAAAACAATCAAATTGTTTTTAGGTATAAAGAAAATATCAACGGCTCTGTTGAGAGAATAGCCGGAGTTATAAATAAAAAGGGAAATGTTTTAGGAATGATGCCCCATCCAGAGAGAGCTTATACCCCCTTGCTGGGTAATACTGATGGGCTTTATATCTTAGGGTCAATAGTGGATAATTTTGTAAAAGGCGGGGTTTAATGATGGATAAAATATGGAGAGAATTAGGACTTACTGATGAGGAGTATGAGAAGATTATTACGATATTAGGAAGAGAGCCTAATATAACTGAATTAGGTATGTATAGTGTTATGTGGTCTGAACATTGTGCCTATAAAAACTCTAAACCTCTTTTAAAATATCTACCTACAAAAGGCGAAAGAGTAATCCAAGGGCCAGGAGAAAATGCAGGAGTATTGGATATTGGGGATAATTTGGCAGTTGTGATGAAGATAGAAAGTCATAATCATCCTTCTGCGATTGAACCCTATCAAGGAGCAGCCACAGGTGTTGGGGGAATAATAAGAGATATATTTACAATGGGGGCAAGGCCAATTGCTCTTTTGGATTCTTTGAGATTTGGAATTCCTGAGGATAAAAGGACTAAATATCTCATCGAAAACGTGGTAGCCGGTATAGGGGATTATGGAAATTGCATAGGAATTCCTACGGTGGGTGGTGATACCTATTTTGAAGAAAGTTACAAAGGGAATCCTTTAGTAAATGCGATGTGCGTAGGAATAGTGGAAAAAGACAAAATAAAAAAAGGGATAGCAAAAGGTATAGGTAATCCTGTTATGGTAGTAGGTGCTACCACGGGGAGAGACGGTATCGGAGGTGCAAGCTTTGCTTCTCAGGAGTTAAGCGAGGAATCAGAAGAAAAAAGGCCTTCTGTTCAAGTTGGTGACCCATTTATGGAAAAACTGCTTTTAGAGGCTTGTTTAGAACTTTTTGAAACAGATGCCGTAGTTGCTATACAGGATATGGGAGCGGCAGGTCTTACCTCTTCTTCTTGCGAGATGGCTTCCCGCGGTGGAGTTGGAATGGAGATTGACCTTGATAAAGTGCCTTTGAGAGAAGAGGGAATGACACCTTATGAAATAATGCTTTCTGAATCTCAGGAGAGGATGTTGGTTGTAGTAGAGAAAGGCAAAGAAGAAGAGGTACAAAAGGTGTTTAAAAAATGGGGGCTGAATGCTGCCACAATAGGAAAAATCACTGATGATGGAATGATAAGAGTGATTAAAGATGGAAAAATAGTTGCAGAAGTTCCAGCCAAGTCTTTGACAGAAGATGCCCCACAATATATTAGAGAAGAAGAAGTGCCTAAATGGCAAGAAGAGGCCAAGAAATTGGATATAAATGAAATAAAACCTCCAGAGGATATGAATAAAGCTCTAAAAGATGTAATTTCTTCTTTAAATATTGCAAATAAAGAATGGATATACAGTCAATATGATTACATGGTGAGGACAGACACAGTAATAACTCCGGGAATGGATGCGGCTGTTGTGAGGATAAAAGGTACAAGAAAAGCTGTTGCATTGACAACGGATTGCAATGGTAGGTATTGTTATTTAGATCCCTATATAGGTTCTCAAATTGCTGTAGCGGAGGCAGCTCGAAATCTTTGTATGGTTGGTGCTAAGCCTATAGGGGTTACGGATTGTTTGAATTTTGGCAATCCAGAAAAGAAAGAAATATATTGGCAGTTAAAAAATTCTATATTTGGAATAGCTAAAGCCTGCAAAACTTTTCAAATACCTGTGGTAAGCGGAAATGTCAGTCTTTACAATGAAAATGAGGGAGAGGCCATTTATCCTACTCCTGTGATAGGAATGGCAGGCCTTATAGAGGATGTATCAAAAATTTGTACAATGGACTTTAAAAAAGAAAGAGATGTAATTATAATTTTAGGTGAGAATAAAGGAGAGATTGGAGGAAGCGAGTATCTAAAAGTTTGCTTTGGAATAGTAAAAGGGGAACCACCTCAAATAGACTTGGAAGAAGAAAAAAGATTGCAAGAATTGGTGCTAAAACTTATTGATGAAGGCTTAATTAAGTCGTCTCATGACATATCAGAGGGCGGTTTTGCAGCTGCCTTGGTTGAAAGTGCAATTGCAGGCAAAAAAGGTGCAAAAATTTCGCTACAAACTTCTCTCAGCGAGGATACAGAATTGTTTTCTGAATCTCAATCGAGAGCATTAATTACTGTAAGTCCTGAAAAAGTAGATGAAGTGTTAAAAATAGCTTATGAATACCAAGTTCCAGCGCAAAAAGTAGGAGTTGTAGAGGGTAAAGATATTGTAGTTGATGTAAATGGTAAAAGAATAATAGACCTTCCTTTAGAAGTCTTGGAGGAAAGCTGGAGAGGGAGAATAAAATGGGAAATGGAGAGAAATTAAAAGAGGAATGTGGTGTCTTTGGTGCCTTTAGTTTGTCCACTTCAGTTACTTCTTATATCTATTATGGCTTACAAGCCTTGCAGCACAGAGGGCAGGAAAGTTCAGGTATAGCTATTTATGATGGCGAAAAAATAAATTGTATTAAGGGGTTGGGACTTGTCAGCGAGGTCTTTAATAAGGAGAATTTAAAGACATTAGAGGGGAAAATGGGGATAGGTCATGTAAGGTATTCTACTACAGGCAGCAATAGCGTTATAAATGCTCAACCCCTCGTTGCTAATTTTAAAAACAAATATATGGCTCTTGCCCATAATGGCAATTTGATAAACGCCGAAGAGTTAAGATGCCTATTGGAGGAGGACGGTAGAATATTTCAAACTACAACTGATAGCGAAATAATCCTTCATTTAATTGCAAAGAATTTCCAAAATGGCTTAGTAGAAGCCCTCAAGGAAACAATAAAGCAAATAAAAGGTTCATACGCTTTGGTGATATTAATAGACAATAAATTAATAGGTATAAGAGATGTAAACAGTATAAGGCCTCTTTGCATAGGTAAAAAAGATGATACTTATTTCTTGTCTTCTGAATCTTGCGCCTTTGACGTAATAGGAGCAGAGTTAATACGAGATGTAGAAGCAGGTGAAATAGTTATAATTGATGAAAAAGGTATAGATTCTGTTAAGTTAGAAGTAGAAGAAAAAAAGAAGCCTTGTGTTTTTGAATACATCTATTTTGCTAGACCTGACAGCGTCATCGATGGAAAAAGTGTTTATTTTACACGATTGGAGATGGGGAAAAGATTAGCTGAAGAAGCACCTGTAGATGCAGACTTGGTAGTACCAGTTCCAGATTCAGGTATTGCTGCTGCAAGAGGCTATTCTCTCAAAACAGGAATACCAATGGGGGAAGGACTTATAAAAAATAAATACATTGGAAGGACTTTTATTGCTCCCGACCAAAGGGATAGAGAGACAGGTGTGAGGATAAAGCTAAATGTCTTAAAAGAATTGGTTCAAGGCAAAAGGATAGTTTTAATAGATGATTCAATTGTTAGAGGCACAACTATGAAAAGATTAGTGAGTCTGCTAAAAAATGGCGGAGCAAAAAAGGTTCATGTGAGGATAAGTTCACCTCCTGTTAAATATTCCTGCTACTTTGGAATTGATACTCCGACAAAAAAAGAATTGATAGGAGCAAGGATGTCAGTTGAAGAGATGTGCAAATTAATAGGAGCTGACAGTCTACAGTTTTTAAGTATTGAAGGGCTTATAAAAAGTGTAGGACTTAAATCTATTTGCACAGGTTGCTTTGATGGCAATTATCCTATGTATGTTCCAAAAGAAGGAAGCAAGTATCTTTTTGAGAAAAAATAAAGAGTAGGTGTATGATTATGAATTATAAGGATGCTGGGGTAAATATAGATGAAGGCAATAAACTGGTGGAAATGATAAAGCCAATAGCTAAGCAAACCTTAAATGAATATGTTTTAGAAGGGATAGGAGGTTTTGCTGGTCTTGTTGAGATAAAAAATTATAAAAATCCTGTGCTTGTGTCAAGCACTGATGGAGTTGGGACAAAACTTAAAATAGCTTTTATGATGGACAAACACGATACTGTAGGAATAGACCTTGTAGCTATGTGTGTAAATGACATTATTGTAACTGGTGCTAAGCCTTTGTTTTTTCTTGACTATTTTGCTACTGGAAAGTTGAAAAGTGAGACTGCAGCAGAGGTAATCAAAGGAATAGCAGAGGGTTGTAAAATAGCCGGTTGTGCTTTGATAGGAGGAGAAACAGCAGAACTTCCAGGTTTTTATAAAGAAGGAGAGTACGATTTAGCAGGTTTTTGCGTAGGAATTGCAGAAAAAGAAAAGCTGATTGATATAAAATCAATAAAAGAAGGAGATGCCATAATTGGGCTTGCCTCTTCTGGAATTCACAGCAATGGCTATTCTTTAGTGAGGAAAGTGTTTTTTGAGAAAAACAATTTTTCAGTAAAAGACTTTATACCAGAACTTGGGACGAATTTAGGGGATGCACTCCTTACCCCTACAAAAATATATGTCAAGTCAATAGAGGCTTTAAAAGGGTTAAAAATTAAAGGGATGGCGCATATTACCGGAGGAGGTTTTATTGACAATATTCCAAGAATACTAAGAAAAAGTATAGCTGCAAAAATAAATAAAGGAAGTTGGGAAATTCCAATCATTTTTTAACTTGATTCAAAGATTGGGAGATATTGAAGAAAGAGAAATGTATCGCACTTTTAATATGGGGATTGGCATTGTAGTTATAGTAGATCCATCTGATGTAGATAAGGCTTTAGAAAAATTAAGTGGCATGGGTGAAAAAGCTTATGTAATAGGGGAGATAGTAGAAAAAGAAGGCGGTGTAATTTTATGAACCTTGTGGTGATGGCATCAGGTAATGGGACTGATTTGCAGTCAATAATTGATGCCATTGAAGAAGGATATATAAATGCCAGGATAGTTGCCGTCATTAGCGACAAAAAAGGAGCTTATGCTCTTGAAAGGGCAAAAAAACACGGAATTGCTACTTACTGCCTTCCCAAAAAAGAATTGAAAGAAAATTTTCAAAGAGAGTTATTAAAACTTCTTGAAAAATTGAATCCTGATGGAATAATTCTTGCAGGTTTTTTGACAATTCTCAGTGAAGAAATTGTAGAAACATTTGAAAACAAGATAATAAATATACATCCCTCTCTTATTCCTGCTTTTTGTGGCAAAGGATTTTATGGAATGAAGGTACATCAGGCGGTTTATGAATACGGAGTAAAATACACCGGCTGTACTGTTCACTTTGTAGACAGTGGTGCTGATACAGGACCTATTATTCTTCAAGAAGTTGTGAAAATTGATGAAGAGGATACGCCAGAGGCCATTGCTAAAAAAGTGCTGGAAGTAGAACACAAAGTTTTACCTTATGCAGTTAAGCTTTTTACAGAAGGAAAGTTAAAAGTCGAAGGTAGAAAAGTGAAGATATTAAAGTTTTAAAAGGGATTACAAAACTGTAAAAAGGAGGCAATTTTATGGCCAAAAAAGCGTTAATAAGTGTTTCAAAAAAGGAAGGCATAGTTGAATTTGCTAAGAAGCTAAATGAATTAGGATATGAAGTGATATCGACAGGTGGGACTTATAATCTTCTTAAAGAAAATGGAGTAAATGTAATAAAAGTGTCAGACATAACAGGTTTCCCTGAAATTATGGACGGGAGAGTAAAGACGCTTCACCCTAAAATTCATGGAGGGCTTCTTGCAATAAGAGACAATGAAGAGCACATTAAAGCTTTAAAAGAACATGGCATTGAACCAATAGATATAGTTGTCATAAATTTATATCCCTTTAAAGAGACAATCCTCAAAGAAAATGTGACTTTAGAAGAAGCGATAGAAAATATAGACATTGGCGGTCCTTCAATGATAAGGGCTGCAGCTAAAAACTACAAATATGTGACTATTCTTGTAGATCCAAAGGATTATGATATAGTCATTGAAGAAATAAAACAATATGGCAATACAAAAGAAGAGACGAGATTTTATCTGGCAGCAAAAGCTTTTGGACATACAGCCCTTTACGATTCTTTGATATACAACTATTTGATACAAAAAAATAACATAGAGTTTCCCGAAGTTGTGGCCTTTGCCTATGAAAAAGCTCAAGACATGAGATATGGTGAAAATCCTCATCAAAAAGCAGCTTTTTACAAAAATCCTATAAAAGCCCATGGAATTGCAGAATGTGAGCAGTTGCACGGTAAAGAGCTCTCTTTTAACAATATAAACGATGCAAATGCCGCAATAGAACTTTTAAGAGAGTTTAAAGAACCTGCAGCAGTTGCCGTAAAGCACACAAATCCTTGTGGAGTAGCTATTGCAGATAATATATACAATGCTTACTTAAAAGCTTATGAGAGTGACCCTGTTTCTATTTTTGGGGGAATTGTAGCATTAAATAGAACTGTAGATGTTAAAACAGCTGAAGAACTTATAAAAATATTCTTAGAAATAGTAATTGCTCCAGACTTTGAAGAAGAGGCCTTAGAGATTTTAAAGAAAAAGAAAAACTTAAGGATATTGAGGTTAAAAGAAGGATATGAAAAAGAATATGATTTAAAGAAAGTAGAAGGCGGACTTTTAGTACAAGAAAAAGATGAAATAGATTTAGATGAAAATAATTTGAAAGTAGTTACTAAAAAAGCACCTACTCAAAAAGAGATAGAAGATTTAAGGTTTGCCTGGAAGGTAGTAAAGCACGTAAAATCCAATGCGATTGTTTTAGCAAAAGATAGAGCTACAGTAGGTATTGGCGTGGGACAAGTCAACAGGATATGGCCGACAGAACAAGCAATCAAACAAGCAGGCGAAAAAGCAAAGGGAAGTGTCCTTGCATCAGATGCCTTTTTCCCATTTTCAGATGTTGTGGAGGTAGCTTCAAAGGCTGGTATAACTGCCATAATCCAACCAGGCGGCTCACAAAACGATGCTTTATCAATTGAAGCTGCAGACAAGGGCGGTATATCAATGATATTCACTGGCATAAGGCACTTTAAGCATTGAGGAGGAATTTGTATGAAGGTTTTAGTCATAGGGGGAGGAGGAAGAGAACATGCAATTGTTCACAAACTTTCACAAAGTTCTAAAGTGGATAAAATCTACTGTGCTCCCGGAAATGCTGGCATAGGTCTTTTAGCAGAATGTGTTGACATAAAAGTTGGAGATATTGAAAAGCTTAAAGAATTTGCCATAAAAAATTACATTGATTTAACAGTTGTAGGACCAGAGATGCCATTAGTACAAGGTATTGTAGATGAATTTGAGAAAGCAGGGCTTAGAATCTTTGGGCCTAATAAAAGTGCTGCAGCTGTTGAGGGAAGCAAATATTTTACTAAACAGCTTCTTTCTAAATACAATATTCCTACTGGAAGGTTTAAAGCCTTTGACAAATATCAGGAGGCTTTGAAGTTTTTAAAAGAGACATGGTATCCTGTTGTGATGAAAGCAGATGGACTGGCGCAGGGTAAAGGAGTGCTTATTGTAAAAGATTTTATAGAGGCAAAAGAAGCTCTTGATTTAATGATGAAAAAAAGGATTTTTGGTACATCAGGAGATATCGTAATAATAGAAGAGATGCTTTTTGGAAAAGAAGCGTCAGTATTCGCATTTACAGATGGAGAAAATATTTTACCTATGGTTTCTGCTATGGATTACAAAAAGGTCTATGAAGGAGACAAAGGTCCTAACACTGGAGGTATGGGAAGCATTGCACCAAATCCTTATCTTGAGGAAGAAACTTTAAAAGAAGTAATGGAAAGTGTTTTAAAACCAATGGTAAAGGCACTTCAAAAAGAAGGTATTGTATATAAAGGAGTGTTATACGCAGGTTTAATGCTTACAAACGAGGGACCTAAGGTTTTAGAATTTAATGCAAGATTTGGAGACCCTGAAACACAAGTTGTACTGCCCCTTTTAAAAACAGACCTTATTGATATAATGGAAGCTACCATAGAAGGAAAACTTGATAAAATACAACTTGAATGGGAGGACAAAAAGGCTGTATGTGCTGTTGCGGTATCAAACGGTTACCCAGGGGAATATCAGACTGGTTTTGAGATAACAGGGTTAGAAAAAGTAAAAGAAGCATTTGTATATCATGCAGGGACGGCATTAAAAGATGGTAAAATTACCACGTCAGGTGGAAGAGTGCTTGCTGTTACCTCAATAGGGGATTCATATGAAGAAGCGAGAGAAAAAGTTTATAGAGAAATTGAAAAAATAAGCTTTGAAGGGATGTACTATAGAAAAGATATTGCTTTGGTAAGCCAGGTGTAAACCTGGCGTTTTTAATCAGTTTAAAGTTATGGTATAATATCTACTAACATATGCCTTGATTTTTTAAAAATGGGGGAGAAATTATGCCCAAAGACCATGTAAAACTTTTTGATATTATATCTCCAATTTATGGATGGTTTTTTAATTCTCAGGTGGAATACTATAAAAAAGTATTAGTTATTTTAAAAGAGCATATTGATTTAGGAAATCATATAAAATTTTTAGATGTAGGGTGTGGTACAGGTGCATTGTGTTATGTATTAAGAGAGGCTGGCTTTGAGGTTTCTGGGGTGGAAGTTTCTGCAGGTATGTTAGCACAAGCGATGAAAAGGTTGAAAAACACGGATATTAAGGCATATAAGATAAATCCAGGTGAAGGGTTTCCTTTCGAAGATAATTTTTTTGATGTGGTTACAGCTTCTTATGTGGCTCATGGTATTAAAAAGAAGGAGCGGGAAATATTATATAAAGAGATGTCAAGGGTCGCAAAGCATTATGTAATTCTTCATGACTACAATCAGAACAGAGACTTTTTTACTTCATTTGTGGAATGGTTGGAAGGTGGAGATTATTTTAATTTTGTAAAAGAAGTTAAAAAAGAACTAAAAGAAAACTTTAAAGAAGTAAAAATGGTAGATGTCAGTTCAAAAGCTTCTTTATACATCTTACAACCTAATAAATAAATTATGATATAATAATTACCATGGTGTGAATAATTAATTGGCTTAAATTTTTATTAGGGTGTGATGAAATGGACTCAAGACCAATAGGTATTTTTGACTCTGGAGTAGGAGGACTTACAGTACTAAAAAGACTTGTTGAGGCTTTACCAGGGGAAAACTATATTTACTTTGGTGATACAAAAAGAGTTCCCTATGGCGATAGAAGTGAAGAAGAGATAAAAAAATTTGCAAAACAGATTTTAAATTTTATGAGAGAGCAAAAAGTAAAAGCTGTAGTAATAGCTTGTAATACTACTTGTGCAGTTATAGATAAAAGCGAATATGATATGGTTCTTTTTGATGTTTTAAAAGCAGGGGCAGAGAGCGCTGTCCTGTATACTATAAACAAAAAAATAGGTGTTATTGCAACTACAAGAACTGTTGAAAGCAAAAGCTATGAAAAAAATATAAAAATTATTGATAAAAATATTGAAGTTTACCAAAAGGCATGTCCTGAGTTTGTCCCACTTATTGAAAAAGGGCTATACAATTCGCCAATAGCCTATGAAACTGCTAGCAAGTGTTTAAAAGAATTGAAAGAAAAAGAGATAGATACTCTTGTTTTAGGTTGTACCCATTATCCTTTAATGGTAGAAGTTATAGAAAAAATAATGGGAGAAAATGTAAAAATAGTAGACCCTGCAATTAAACTAGCTTATGATGTGAAAGATTATTTATTAAAGAAAGATTTATTTAATCCTCAAATTATTGGCAAGACAAAATTTTTTGTAAGTGGAGATAAAGATAATTTTATCAAAACGGCAGAAATGCTATTAGGCGAGAAAATTGAGAATGTTTTGCATGTAGACATAGAAAAATATTAAAAACAGGTGGGATTTAGTATGGATATTCTCAAAGAAGCTGAAAAAGTAGAAAAAGAAGTAATAGAATTAAGGCGAAAAATACACATGTACCCTGAATTAGGTTTTGAAGAAACAAAAACTTCCGAAGTTGTTTATGATTATTTAAAAAATTTAGGGATTGAAGTAAAGAGAATTGCTAAAACTGGCGTTGTGGGTACCCTTAAAGGCAATGGAAGCAAGACGATAGCTATAAGAGCAGATATGGACGCTCTCCCAATTCAAGAAGAAAATGATGTAGAATATGCATCGCAGATTCCAGGAAGAATGCATGCTTGTGGGCATGATGTTCATACAGCTATACTTCTTGGTACTGCTAAACTTTTGGCAAATATGAGAGATAAGTTAAAGGGAAATGTTAAGTTTATATTTCAACCAGCGGAAGAAACAACGGGGGGAGCTCTTCCGATGATTGAAGAAGGAGTTTTAGAAAATCCTAAAGTTGATGCTATAATAGGACTACATGTAGACCCAGAACTTCAAGTGGGGCAAATAGGGATAACCTATGGAAAAGCTTATGCTTCTTCTGACATGATTGATATAATTGTAAAAGGAAAAAGTAGTCACGGGGCTGAGCCTCACAAATCGGTGGATGCCATAGTGATTGCTGCTAATATTGTAAATATACTCCAAACAGTCGTTAGTAGAAAAGCTAATCCATTGAGTCCTATAGTGCTAACTATTGGCACTATTGAAGGAGGATACGCACGAAATATAATAGCGGACAAAGTGAGGATGTCTGGAATTATAAGAATGATGGAAGAAGAAAAAAGAGATGAGATTGTTGAGATGGTGGAGAAGATTTGCGATAACACAGCAAAAGTTATAGGAGGAGAAGTAGAATTTAGAAGAACAAAAGGTTATCCTTGCCTTGTAAATCACAAAGGTATGACAGACCTCATAAAAGAAACTGCTTTTCCTTTGCTAGGGGAAGGCAATGTGATAGAAGTGGCACCAACAATGGGAGTAGAAGATTTCGCTTATTTCTTGCAAAAAGTTCCTGGCAGTTTTTATAAATTAGGGTGTGGCAATAAAGAAAAAGGAATAGATAAACCTATACATAACAACCAATTTAATATTGATGAGGAGTGTATTAAAATTGGCCTTGCTGTACACGTCTCTACAGTTTTAAAATATTTAAACTCAAATGGTTAAAAAATTATTTGAAAGGTTAAAAAATATTTGAAAAAAATTAGTTTTGTCACTTTGGAACATCGGAGCGACGATGCAAAATATCTCCTTTGAATATTTTTTTACTTTGTCAACAAACTGGATTTATTTATAAATATTCTTTTAAAACTTACGAAAAAAGTTTACTGCAGTTTTATTTATTTGAAGGGATTAATAATTTTACAAAACTGCAGGAAAAATTTCATATAAAAAAATATTTAAATCAAATCTTGACATTTTTCATCAAATGATGCATAATATTTGTCGGAAGAGAGGTAATGTAAGTTTATCACCTCTGCCAATAGGTGAGAGGAAGCCTTAGGAATGTGTAAATCTTAACCCCCCTCAATTTTATGTACTTAAAAATTTCTCCCCCTAATCCCCCTTTACTGCCGGCATACTGCCGGTTTTTTTCATATATAAAAAGCACTGCGAATAAACTATTGTGAGGTGTTGTTTATGCACAATAGGTCTTTTATTCGCGGTGCTTTTATATTAACTATTGCCAATATTATAGACAGAGGCATTGGATTTATCTTTAGAATAATTTTATCAAATATGTTAGGCCCGGAAGGTACGGGTATTTATCAATTAGTTCTTCCTATATATTTTGCTTCAATAACTTTTTTAACCTCTGGTACGATGGCTGTCACTTCTCGCTTTATTTCAGAAGAAAGAGCAAAAGGAAACAAAAAAAATATGTTTAAAATTTTAAAAATTACTTTTTTGATAGTATTAATGTTTGCTTTTACTATTGCTTTGTTGCTATTTTTTAATGCTAGGTACGTAGCTTTAAAGTTACTTCACGAACCAAGAGCACTTTTATCAATTCTCATTTTTGCACCGGTACTTATCATTGTTGCTTCTTCATCAGTGTTTAAGGGATTTTTTCAAGGAGTTATAAATATGATACCTGCTTCAGTTTCAGAAATTGTTGAACAAATAGTACGTGTATCAATAACTTTATATTTAATACAACTTTTCACAGGAGCGAAACTTGAATATTTAGTAGCGATAGCTATATTTGGCATATCTGTAGGTGAAATTGTCAGTTTTCTTATGTACATACTTTTTTACAAAAGAGAAGTAAAAATTATAAACAAAGAAATGACTTATGATGGAAAGGAATGGGATACTTTTTCTATAACAAAAACGTTAGTTATTACTTCCATACCTATAACTTTTTCAAAATTAATTGTAAATGTGTTGGATTTAGCGGAATCTTTAATAATTCCTTCAAGACTTGTTGTCTCAGGTCTCACTCACAGTGAAGCGATGTCTGAATTTGGCAAAATGTTGGGTATGGCAGTACCTCTTGCTTACATGCCAGCAGTTATAACTTCGAGTCTTTCCACTACTGTACTTCCTGCAGTTTCTGAAGCAGCTGCTCTAAAAAAGTGGGATACAGTAAGACTTAGGATTAACCAAGCAATTGGCTATACTACTTTAATTGCTTTTCCTGCTATAATTTTATTTTTAGCTCTTCCTGAGCAAATTTCTCAGCTTTTGTATCCTTCTTCCCCAGGAGTAGGGGCTTTTGTGAGAGTGATTTCCATGGGAAGTATATTCGCATTTTTAGAAGCGGTGGTGGCTAGCATTCTCCATGGATTAGGAAAGCAAAATGTGGTTTTAAAAAATTCTATTATATGGTTGGGAGTCTGTATTATAGGTATGTATTACTTAACCGCCATGCCACAACTTAGACTTTTTGGATATATATACAGCTTTATATTTGCCGATGCTCTTATTTTAATGCTAAATATGTTTGAGCTCATAAAAATGACAGGATTAAGAATAGACTATTTAAATTGGCTTATAAAACCGATAACAGCATCAACAATTATGGGAATAATTGTTATAATTATCCACAGTAAATTGTTGACAATTAATGTTAATATGTGGATAAATATTTTTTTATCAATTTTTACGGGCATTCTTGCCTATTTACTGCTTTGCTTTGCGCTGAAACTACCTTATATTGAGGATTTAAGAAAAATAATTTTGTTGAAAAATTAACAATAATAGTATATAATAAAAATAAAACTAAGCCCAAGGGGATTTTCCTGAGGGTAAGGGAGGAGATAAAGTATGTTAAAAGAAAAAGCGGATTTTATTAATGATGAAAAGGTATTACAGGATTTGGAAAATGCTAAAAAAGCGACAAGTAAAGATGCATTGGAAATTATAGAGAAGGCTAAAAAGCTAAAAGGCATTACTCCTGAAGAAGCAGCGGTACTTTTAAATGTAGAAGATGAGGATTTGCTCAATGAGATGTTTAAAGTAGCAAGGTATATAAAAGAAGAAATATATGGGAATAGGATTGTAATATTTGCTCCCCTTTATGTAAGTAACTACTGTGTAAACAACTGTAGATATTGTGGTTACAGACATTCTAATGAACAGGAAAGAAAAAAGCTTACAATGGAAGAAGTGAGGAGAGAAGTTGAGATTTTGGAAGAGATGGGACATAAAAGATTAGCAGTTGAAGCTGGGGAGGACCCTGTAAATTGCCCTATAGATTATATTCTCGATGTAATAAAGACAATCTACGATACAAAACTTAAAAACGGAAGTATTAGAAGAGTAAATGTCAATATAGCGGCGACTACTGTGGAAAATTACAAAAAACTTAAAGAAATAGGAATAGGGACATATATTTTATTCCAAGAAACTTACCATAGGCCCACTTATCAATACATGCATCCACAGGGACCAAAACATGATTACGACTATCATTTGACTGCTATGGACAGGGCTATGGAGGCAGGTATTGACGATGTAGGATTAGGAGTTTTGTATGGGCTTTATGATTACAAGTACGAAACTGTTGCTATGCTTTATCATGCGAACCATTTAGAGGAAAAATTTGGAGTTGGGCCACATACTATTTCAGTACCGCGACTTAGACCAGCTCTTAACACTTCCATAGATAAATTTCCATATATTGTATCAGATAAAGACTTTAAAAAATTAGTAGCAGTCATAAGAATGGCAGTGCCCTATACAGGGATGATTTTGTCTACAAGAGAGAAGCCTAAATTTAGAGAAGAAGTAATAAGCATTGGCATTTCTCAGATTAGTGCAGGTTCTTGTACAGGAGTAGGTGGATATCATGAAGAGATATCCAAAAAAGGTGGTTCAAAACCACAATTTGAGGTAGAAGACAAAAGAAGTCCTAATGAAATTTTGAGGACTTTGTGTGAACAAGGGTATCTCCCAAGTTATTGTACTGCCTGCTACAGAATGGGACGTACAGGAGACAGGTTTATGAGTTTTGCAAAATCAGGCCAAATACACAACTTCTGCCTACCAAATGCGATACTAACCTTCAAAGAGTTTTTGATTGATTACGGAGATGAAAAAACTAAGGAAATTGGAGAAAAAGCAATAGCGGTAAATTTAGAGAAAATTCCATCAATAACTGTAAGGGAAGAGACAAAGAGAAGGCTTACAAGAATAGAAAATGGAGAAAGAGATCTTTTCTTTTAATATGAAAAATGCTAATAAAATAAAACTTATCAACAAAATAAGACCTCGCTTTCACGAGGTCTCAGTTTGTTGACAAAGTTAAAAAATATTCAAAGGAGATATTTTGCATAAGGAGCGACTTGTTACAAAGCGTAACAAAACTTAGCAAGACCAAGGGTGGAGGCAGGGTCGAAGCCAAGGATGGCGGAGGCGGGCACCTTAAGGCATGGATGCCGATTGTGCCCGGTACCCTGCCGGAACCTGAAGGTCGAGCTTTAGTTTTGTCGCTTTGGAACATCGGAGCGACGATGTAAAATATCTCCTTTGTATATTTTTACAATTAAAAATATGACACAATGCTATTGCCAGATGATTTACATCTTTCTCTTGTTAATTTAGCAATTAAGTGTATAATATAGTTGTAAAAAGAGATACTATTATTAAATTAATGTCACAGAAAAGTGATGATGTAAAATGAATAAGCTAAGTGGGCGCCAACTGCAAATTTTAAGAAAAATACTGTCCTCTTCAAATACAAGAATGGACGACATTATGAAAGAATTTGATATAAGCAAAAGGACAGTATACAGAGAAATTGCTTCTATAAATGAATTTGTTAAAAATTACAACTCAAAAATTGTAAATAAAACTGATGGGTTGGTTATAGAAGGCAATGTTGCTGATATTGAGAAGCTAAAGCTAGATATAGTAGGATATCGTTCAGAGTTTGAAACAGAAGAGAGAAGAAAAATGATATTGTCGGAGCTTTTGCAGCTACATGAACCCGTTAAATTAGAGTATTTCAGCAAGAAATTTGGTGTCACCACTTCTACAATAAGTTATGACCTTAAAGAATTAGAAAGGTGGATTATAAAACAAGGATTAACTTTAATAACAAAGCCAGGTTATGGCGTTTATATATCGGGAAGCGAAAACTCTTTTAGAAAAGCTATAGCTAACTTTTTGTATGAGAATTTTGATACTGCAGATTTGATTGATTTCTTAAAAACAGGATATCTCGCAAAAAACAATATTGAAAAAAACATAGATTTGAGGCTTTTAAACTTAATTGACTACGATACTGTCTTGAAAATAGAAAAGGCAATTTTAAAATTAAAATCGCAAATTGACTATGAAATTGTAGAAAGTTCCTATTTAGGCCTTGTTGTTCACCTTGCCTTGGCTATAAAAAGGCTTCAAAATGGTGAAACTATTGAAATGGGGGAAGACAATTTACAGGAACTTAAAAAGACTAACGAATATAAATTTGCTAAAAAGTTAGCTAAATATTTACAAGAAGAATTGAATATACCTATACCTGAAGATGAGATTGGCTATGTGACAATACACCTTATAGGTGCAAAGTACAGGTCAACTACTCAAAATTACAATGACAAAGACATAGAGATTATTGCCCGGGACATGATAAAAGAAGCAGAAAAAATTTTTGATGTCAGTTTTTCAGAAGATGAGTTTTTGGAAGATGGCTTAAAGAGTCATTTAGTTCCCGCGGTGTACAGATTGGAGATGGGACTTGACATAAGAAACCCTTTGTTGGAGGATATAAAAACAAAATATCCTTTGCTTTTTGAAAAAAGCAATAGAGTTTGCGATGTTTTGCGAAAAAAATTAAACATGGATATTCCAGAAGATGAAGTTGGATATATTGCTATGCATTTTGGTGCAGCTTTAGAGAGGAAAAAAGAGGC
The DNA here is from genome assembly GCF_900129115.1 of Thermoanaerobacter uzonensis DSM 18761. Classification (NCBI taxonomy): domain Bacteria; kingdom Bacillati; phylum Bacillota; class Clostridia; order Thermoanaerobacterales; family Thermoanaerobacteraceae; genus Thermoanaerobacter; species Thermoanaerobacter uzonensis. The sequence goes on from NZ_FQUR01000007.1 coordinate 229,810, forward strand.
TTCCCAAAGGTACAACATAATGGTGGTATGTGCTAGTGGTATTGGAACCTCCAGAATGCTGATGTCAAAACTTCAGATGTTTCCACAAATAAACATAGTAGACGTTACTTCCAGTATAAAACTAAAAGATCTAAAAGGAAGAGATGATATAGACTTAATTGTCTCTACAATACCTCTTGACATAAAAGATAAAAAAGTCGTTGTAGTAAATCCCTTGCTTTTAAAGGAAGATGTAGAAAAGCTAAAAAAAGCATTAAATACGGACTTTATTATGGAATATGGAATAAAAAAAGAAGAAGGCAATTTTAAAAAAGAGGCTTTACACATAGCCAATTATGGAAAGAGAATTTTGGAGTTATGCGATACCATAACCTATATGACTGTAAAAGGTGAAAAGTCTACTCAAATAATAGAATATATTCTTAAGAATTTGATAGATAAAAGTTTAATAAGTGAAAATCAAAAGGAGCAAATAAAAGAAAGACTTTTAAAAAGAGAAAGCTTAGGTAAAATAGTATTACCAAACAAAGGATTTGTCATATATCATTGTACAATTGAAAATATAGATTTTCCATTAGTAGTTGTAGGGAAAGTTATAGAGGAAGTAAAAATGAAAAATCTTGTAGGAGATTATGAAAAGATAAGGACAGCTTTTTTAATGGTAGCACCAGAAGGTGATAGAGAAGGAATTGAAGTTTTGGGAGATTTAAGCGTGTCTTTAATTGAAAGAGAAGGTTTGGTGAATACTCTTAACGAAGCACAGTCCCAAAAGGAGGTCAAAGAAAAAATAAAAGAAGTGTTATTGAAAAAATTTTATGAAGAAATAAAAAGGATAATTACTTAGGAGAGGATCAAAAATGTTTAGCATATCGAGAGTTCAAAGAAAAATATTTTATTTGCTTTTGGGGGTAGTATGGTTTTCTACAGGATTTTATGCCATGTTTCATAATAGCTTCCTTAATGGCTTAAAAATAATGGCTTTTGGAAGTACCTTTATGTTAATAGTGTTTGCAATTCAGACTTATGTCATAAAAATGATACAACTTTATGATAGCAACCTACAAAAACAACATAAAAAGCTTAAAAAGAAAAAATGAAATAATCTTTGAAAGGAGGTGTTAAAAATGGCAATAAGAGGAGTAATACTCTGCAGCTGGGGAGCGACTTCCAGTGCACTTGCTAAGAAAGTAACAGATGAAGCTAAAAAGCAAGGATTGGATGTTATAGTAGATGCTGGCGGAACAGGAGAGTTTAAAAAGAAGGCAGAGGAATATGATGTAGCGTTATTAGAACCGCAAGTAAGACATCTCAAAAAAGAAATTGAATCAATCGCTTCTAAATACAATATACCTGTTGATATAGTCGATATGCAGGCTTTCGCTATTATGGATGGCAAAAAAATATTAAATCAAATAATTGAGCTTGCTAAAAAAAGTGGAAAAGAAGTTTAAGGAGGGAATAGTATGAATGATAGGCTTTCAAACAATTGGTTTATGAAGTGGATGGAAGAATCTTTAATGCCAGTTCTTGCCCGTATAGCGCAAAATGTGTATTTGCAGTCAATTAGAGATGCATTTTCAAGCTTTGCTTTGCCTGTGATTTTGACTGGTGCGCTTTTCTTGATTATAGCAAATCCACCAGAGGGAATTAATTGGGCGCCTATACATGCATGGGCAAGAGCAGTAAAACCTATTGCAGCTCAAATCATGATACCTTTCCAACTTACTTTTGGAATAATGGCTATGATGGTAGCCTTTGGTACAGCTTATAGCCTTGCTACACGATGGGACCTCGACGAGACGATGACAGGCATTATTTCAATGTTGGCGTTTTTTATAACAAGCTTTCCTGCGACAGATGTGACAAAAGTTGCTTTTGGAGATGTACTAAATTATCTCGGCGGTCAAGGCTTGTTTGTAGCAATAATAATAGGCATAATTACGGCAATAGTTGTGAGATTCTTTAACAAAAGTGGTTTGGTAATAAAAATGCCTGAAGGTGTACCACCTTATGTGGTAAGAAGCTTCTTAGCATTAGTCCCTATGTTTGTAATGATAGTATCAGCGTGGATTGTAGAATGGATTGTATGGACAAACTTCCACATAACATTGCCACAATTGGTACTTGACTTATTTAAGCCCCTTGTTGCTGCATCAAATAGTTATCCTGCAGCTTTAGCTGAAATAATACTCATGATGCTTTTGTGGTCATTAGGAATTCACGGTATGAATGTTGTTTCTTCAATTGCTTATCCTTTCTGGATGACTCAATTAGCTGCAAATGCAGCGGCTGCAGCAAAAGGACTGCCTTTACCAGGTATTGTAACTGAACCTTTCTTCCATGTGTTTACCCACTTAGGCGGTTCAGGTACTACATGGCCTTTGACAATAATGTTTTTACTTTCTGCTTCTGCACAACTTAGGACCATTGGAAGAGCTGAGCTTATACCTGCAATATTTAATATAAACGAACCATTGATTTTTGGTGCTCCTATTGTGTTAAATCCAATACTCATTATTCCGTTTATATTAGCTCCAGCAGCTGTTGTAACAATAAATTACTTTGCTTTTGCTGTAAACTTAGTACCAAGACCTTTGATACAATTGCCTTTTACAGTTCCAGTTTTTATAAGCGGATTTTTATCTTCCGGTGGCCATTGGCAAGGAGCTTTGTTGCAGCTGGTAAATTTAATTGTAACAGCGATTATATACTATCCCTTCTTTAAAATGTATGAAGCTCAACTTTTAAAGAACGAAAAAGGAGTAAAAGACCAAGAATGATTTGTGATGGGAGTGAAACTAATGGACTTAGAACAAATAATATACAATTTAGTATTGCATGGAGGAAATGCAAGAGCGGAAGCTTATGAAGCATTGGATGCAGCCGAAAGAGGAGACTTTGAAGAAGCTGAGAAGCATCTTGAAAAAGCAGATGAAGAGTTTTATGAAGGGCACAAATACCAAAATATGCTGACACAAGGAGAGCAAAGTGAAGCTCCTAATTTCTTAGTAATTCACGCTCAAGACCAGCTTATGACAGCTCTTGCTGAAAAAAACTTAATAAAAAGAATGATTGAACTCTATAAAAGAGTCAATCAATTAGAAAAAAGGCAAAAATAGGCGATTCCATACTACCCGGAGAAAAACCGGGTAGTATTTTTATAATAATTATATCGCCTTTTTTCTTTTTTGTCATTATGATCTGAAACTTTAAAAGGCATTTGTCTATAGGAACAACTACAAATCTATTTTGAATACGTTATAAAAAATCGCTTTAAAGTATTGAATTGTTTTTTAATATTTATTACAATATATTTGTAAACAATTTAATTATTTTGTTGAGTGAGGGATAATTATGTATGAATCTAAAATTAAAGATGAACTTGTTGACCAGTTATTTGAGGCTATTTTAAAACTTAAAAACATAGAGGAATGTTACAGGTTTTTTGAAGATATTGCTACAATAAATGAAATAAAGGCATTAGCGCAGAGATTGGAAGTTGCAAAAATGCTTCGCCAAAAGAAGACTTACATAGAAATTGCAGAAAAGACAGGAGCAAGTACTGCTACCATAAGCAGAGTAAATAGGGCATTGAATTATGGAGCAAATGGATATAAAATTATATTAGATAGATTAGAAACAGAATCCCGGGATTAAAACCGGGCTTTTTTAAGACTAAATTGGAGTGAAAAAAATGAACAACATATTAGGTAACCTCAACGACAAACAAAGAGAAGCAGTTATGACTACAGAAGGACCTCTTTTGATATTAGCGGGAGCTGGAAGCGGCAAGACTCGCGTCCTAACTCATAGAATTGCTTATCTTATAAAAGAAAAAAAAGTATCCCCTTCTAACATACTGGCTATCACTTTTACAAATAAAGCGGCAGAAGAAATGAAAACAAGAGTAGAAGATTTATTAGGTTATATAGGTGATCTATGGGTATCTACTTTCCATTCTGCCTGTGTGAGAATTTTAAGGCGAGATATTGACAAAATAGGCTATGACAGAAATTTCGTCATATTTGATACTACTGACCAAAAGGCTTTAATACAGGAATGCCTTAAAGAGCTAAATTTAAGTGAAAAACAGTATCCTGTGAAAACTGTCTTAAATGCTATTTCTTCTGCAAAGGATAAAATGGTAACTCCTGAAGAGTATATTTATGTTTTTGGAAATGAGTATAGAAGTAAGAAAATAAGTGAAATATACAAATTATATCAAAAAAAGTTAAAGAAAAACAATGCCCTTGATTTTGATGACATAATTATAAAAACTATTGAACTTTTTAAGGAAAGTTCCGAAGTTTTAGACTTTTACCAGAGAAAATTTAAATACATAATGGTAGACGAATATCAAGATACAAATACTCCTCAATACCATTTTGTGAATATGTTAGCCCAGAAATACAGAAACTTATGTGTGGTTGGCGATGATGACCAAAGCATATATGGTTGGAGAGGGGCAGATGTAAAAAACATATTAAACTTTGAGAAGGATTATCCTGAGGCTAAAGTTATAAAATTAGAGCAAAACTATCGTTCTACCAAAACAATATTGGAAGCAGCCAATTATGTCATAGATAATAATATAAGAAGGAAGAAAAAGACTTTATGGACAAATAATGAAGAAGGAGAAAGGATAATTCTCTGTGAATTAGAGAATGAGAGGGAAGAGGCGGAATTTGTTATACAGGAAATAATCAACTTAAAAGAAAGAGAAAATAGAAGCTTTAGGGATTTTGCTATTTTATATAGGACAAATGCCCAGTCCCGTGCTTTTGAGGAAGCTTTGATGAGGGTGCGAATTCCTTACAAAGTGGTCGGAGCTTTAAGGTTTTACGACAGAAAAGAAATAAAAGACATTATTGCCTATTTGCGTATACTTGTAAATCCTTATGATGACATATCTTTTAAAAGGATAATAAATGTTCCAAGAAGAGGTATTGGGGCTGCAACCATTGAAGCATTAGAGGCTACAGCTTTGGAGAAAGACACCAGTCTTTTTTTCGCAATAGATGATGTAAAAGTAAGCCAAAGGACTAAAAATAGCCTTTTAGAATTTAAGGAGTTTATTTTAGAATTAATTGATAAAAAAGATACAATGACTGTCAGTGAAATAATTAAATACATTTTAGAAGAGACTGGATATATAGATGAGTTAGAAAAAGAAGAATCAGAGCAAGCAGAGGGAAGAATAGAAAACCTAAATGAGTTTTTAAATGCGGCTTATGAATTTGAAGAGTCTTCAGAGGACAAATCTTTAGAAGCATTTTTGTCCGGCATAACATTGGTTTCTGATATTGACTTGGCTGGAGAAATTGGAGAAAGCGTTGTTCTCATGACTTTACATTCTGCAAAAGGATTAGAGTTTCCAGTAGTCTTTATGGTAGGTATGGAAGAAGGGGTATTTCCTTCTTTTAAGTCATTTACAGATGAATATGAATTAGAAGAGGAAAGACGGCTTTGTTATGTTGGCATTACGAGGTCTAAAGAAAAACTTTATTTGACCTATGCGAGGAGGAGGAATTTATACGGCAAATCTCAGTACAGCTCCTATTCCCGTTTTATAAGCGAAATACCTGAGAGGTTTTTAGTAAGATACCATGAGTTATCAAAGCCAAGAGAAGAGTATAGGCCTGTATCTAGCTATGTAGAAAGGGAAACTTATGAAAAGGCTCAATATAATTTAGGAGATAAAGTGGAGCATAAAATATGGGGGATAGGTACTGTAGTAAAAGTAGAAGGAGAAGAGATTACAGTTGCCTTTCCAAATCTGGGTATAAAAAAGTTAGACTTAAAATTTGCTCCTATTAAAGCTATTTCTTAAGTTGTGGAGGTTGGATTATGGAGCCAAAAGAAAGGATAAAGGAATTGAGAGAAAAAATAAATTATCACAATTATAGATATTACGTTTTGGACCAACCAGAGATTTCAGACTATGAGTACGACATGCTGATGAGAGAACTTATAGAATTAGAAGAAAAATATCCAGAGCTTAAAACTCCAGACTCTCCATCCCAAAGGATAGGAGGGGAACCTTTAAAAGAATTTCAGCCTTTTACCCATGTAGTTCCAATGTTAAGTTTGGCTAATGCTTTTTCTGAAGGGGAACTTAGAGACTTTGACAGAAGAGTAAAAGAGGTAGTGGGGGATGTGGAGTACGTAGTAGAATTAAAAATTGATGGCTTATCTGTGGAACTAATTTATGAAAATGGCATATTTACTGTAGGTTCTACAAGAGGAGACGGGATCGTAGGAGAAAATGTCACACAAAATTTAAAGACTATAAAGTCAATTCCTTTAAGGCTTAAGGATGATGTGAGCCTTGTTGTAAGAGGAGAAGTCTTCATGCCCCGCACTTCTTTTGAAAAATTAAATGAGGAGAGAGAAAAATTAGGGGAAAGCCTTTTTGCTAATCCAAGAAATGCTGCAGCAGGTTCTTTAAGGCAATTAGATCCTAAAGTGACGGCGAAAAGAGATTTAGACATTTTTATTTTTAACCTTCAGAAGATTGAGGGTAAAAAATTTAAAACTCACATAGAGACATTAGAATTTTTGAAAGAACAAGGATTTAAAGTAATACCAATTCATAAAAAATGTAGCAATATAGATGAAGTAATAAAAGAAATAGAAGAGATAAGAAACTTACGAGATAAGCTGCCTTATGACATTGATGGAGCGGTTGTAAAAGTAAATGACCTTGAAAAGAGAGAAATTTTAGGACAGACTGCCAAAGACCCCAGGTGGGCTATTGCTTTTAAATATCCTGCAGAGAGGAAAAAGACAAAAGTCTTGGATATAATAGTTCAAGTAGGAAGAACTGGAGCTCTTACACCTACAGCTATATTAGAGCCTGTAACTATTTCAGGTTCAGTTGTGAGCCGAGCTACACTTCATAATGAAGATTACATAAAAGAGAAAGACATAAGGATAGGAGATACGGTAATAGTTCAAAAAGCGGGAGAAATCATTCCCGAAGTAGTGGAAGTGGTAAAAGAAGAGAGGACTGGACAAGAAAGAGAGTTTGTAATGCCAGATAGATGCCCTGAATGTGGTGCTTTAGCTGTGAGGCTTCCGGGGGAGGCTATAAGGCGTTGCACAGGTCTAAATTGTCCTGCACAGCTTCTAAGAGGCATTATCCACTTTGCTTCAAAAGATGCAATGGATATAGAAGGATTGGGGCCAGCTATAATAAATCAGCTTTTGTCAAAAGGTCTAATTCACAACATAGCAGATTTGTACTATCTTAAATACGAAGATTTAATACAATTAGAAAGAATGGGGAACAAATCTGTTAAAAATTTATTAAATGCTATTGAAGAAAGCAAAACAAGAGATTTAGATAGATTGCTCTTTGGCTTGGGTATAGATTTAATAGGCAGTAAAGCTGCCCAAGTGATTGCTGAGCATTTTAAGACAATGGACAATATCGTGAAGGCAAAATTTGAAGACTTTACACAGTTGCCTGACATAGGACCTAAGATGGCAAGAAGCATAGTTACCTTTTTTGCCGAAAAACAAAATTTAGAGATAATTGAAAAACTTAAAAATGCTGGAGTAAACATGAAAAAGCTTTCAAAAGGAAAAGTAAGCAACATATTTGAAGGTAAAACTTTCGTTTTGACAGGAGCGTTGGAAAATTACACGAGAGAAGAAGCTACCAGAATGATTGAAGAAAGAGGTGGAAAAGTTACAAATTCAGTAAGTAAAAAAACAGACTATGTATTAGTAGGTAAAGATCCTGGTTCTAAACTTAAAAAAGCCCAAGAATTAGGAATAAAGATAATTGATGAAAAGCAATTTGAAGAAATGCTAAAAGGTGAAAATATTTAAAAACTCTATCCTTCAAAAAATATGTTTTTGTGGTAAACTATAAGATGTGAATAATAAAGGAAAGGTGTGGTAACATGGCTATTAGTAGGAGCGAAGTTGAGCATGTGGCTAAACTGGCCCGCCTCAAATTTTCGCAAGAGGAAATAGAAGAGTTTACAGTGCAACTGAGTAAAATTATCGACTATGTAAACAAATTAAACGAATTGGACACTGAAAATGTAGAGCCTACAGCTCATATAGTGCCAATCCATAATGTATTTAGAGAAGACGAAGCAAAGCCTTCAATGGACAGAGACAAAATATTGATGAATGCACCTTATAAAGAGAACGGCTGTTTTAAAGTGCCAAAGATTATAGAATGAGGAGGTACATAAATGGAATTATATAGTTTGACAATTCACGAACTTAGAGAACTTCTCAAAAAGAGAGAAATCAGCGCTTTGGAAGTGACAAAATCCTATCTTGAAAGAATAAAAGAAGTAGAACCTAAAATAGATGCTCTTGTTACAATTACAGAGGATTTTGCCTTGCAAAAAGCAAAAGAGGCAGATGAGAAAATCAAAAAGGGAGAGGGCACGGCCCTTACAGGCATTCCTGTCATAATAAAGGACAACATTTCTACTGAGGGAATAAAAACCACTTGTTCTTCTAAGATGCTAGAAAACTATATTCCTCCCTATAATGCTACAGTAGTGGAAAAATTACTAGAAGAAGGAGTGATAATTTTAGGAAAATCTAATTTAGACGAATTTGCAATGGGGTCTTCTACAGAAAATTCCGCTTTTAAAACTACAAAAAATCCTTGGGACTTATCCCGTGTTCCAGGAGGGTCTTCTGGTGGTTCTGCAGCAGCTATAGCGGCAGACGAGGCGGCTTTTGCTTTGGGTTCAGATACAGGTGGTTCTATAAGACAACCAGCTTCTTTATGCGGTGTAGTAGGGATGAAACCTACTTATGGATTGGTGTCAAGATATGGCCTTGTAGCTTTTGCCTCTTCCCTTGACCAGATTGGGCCCTTTACAAAAGATGTTACAGACTGTGCGATTGTATTAAATACAATTATAGGGCATGACCCAAAAGACTCTACTTCTTTAAAAATAGACAAGCCTGATTACACTTCTTATCTCAAAGAAGACATTAAGGGTTTGAGGATAGGAGTGGCTAAAGAATTTTTTGGCGAGGGAATAGAAGAAGGGGTAAAAGAAACTGTACAAGAATCCATAAAAGTTTTACAGGATTTAGGAGCAGAAATCATAGATATATCTATTCCTTATGTAGAATATGCTCTTCCAGCTTATTATATAATCGCTTCAGCAGAGGCTAGTTCCAACCTTGCACGGTATGATGGCATAAGATACGGCCATATTGCAGAAAAATATGAAGATTTGATTGACATGTACATGGTTACGAGAAGCGAAGGATTTGGCAAAGAAGTAAAGAGAAGGATAATGCTAGGGACTTATGCTTTAAGCTCTGGTTATTATGATGCTTATTACAAAAAAGCATTAAAGGTCAGAACTCTCATTAAAAATGACTTTGAAAAAGCTTTTGAAAAATGCGATGTAATAATAGGTCCAACAAGTCCTACTGTAGCTTTTAAAATTGGAGAAAGGGCAAACGACCCGTTAGCCATGTACTTAGCAGATATATACACTGTATCGGTTAACATAGCGGGGCTCCCTGGCATATCCATACCTTGTGGTCTTTCAGATGGCTTACCTGTTGGACTTCAGATAATTGGCAGACATTTTGACGAAGGGAAAATATTAAATGTCGCTTATGCCTTTGAACAAGCTAACAAATTTAATGCTAAACCACAGGCCATAGGAGGTGCAAGATAATGAAGTACGAAGCAGTGATTGGCTTAGAGGTCCATGCCGAACTTTTGACAGAGAGCAAAATCTTTTGTAGTTGTACTACCAAATTTGGCGGTGAACCTAATACCCACGTATGTCCGGTATGTCTTGGACTTCCCGGCACTTTACCAGTTTTAAATAAAAAAGTTGTAGAATATGCTGTAAGAGCGGGACTTGCTTTAAACTGCACAATTGCAAACTTCAGCAAGATGGACAGAAAAAACTACTTTTATCCTGACTTACCCAAAGCTTATCAGATTTCTCAATATGACCTTCCCTTGTGCAGCAACGGGTATGTAGAAATTGAAGTAGATGGTAAGGTGAAGAAAATAGGAATAAAGAGGATACACATTGAAGAAGATGCTGGAAAGTTGCTACATGAAAATACAGATGGTTCTTTAGTAGATTACAACCGTGCAGGAGTGCCTCTCATTGAAATAGTTTCTGAACCAGATATGTCTACACCTGAAGAAGCTTATCAATACTTAACAAAATTAAAGAGCATTTTAGAGTATACCGAAGTTTCTGACTGCAAAATGCAGGAAGGTTCTTTAAGAGTTGATACAAATGTGTCTGTGAGGCCTGTGGGAAGTACTGAATTAGGGACAAAAATAGAGCTTAAAAATTTAAACTCTTTTAAAGCCGTTCAAAAGGCGTTGGAATATGAAATAAAAAGACAGATAAAAGTCTTAGAAGAAGGCGGAACAATAGTACAAGAGACAAGAAGATGGAATGAATCGAAAGGAATTACTGAGCCTATGAGGACAAAAGAGGAAGCTCATGACTACAGATATTTCCCTGAACCAGATTTAGTTCCAATAATTGTAACAGATGAGTGGAAAGAAGAGATTAGAAAGTCTTTGCCTGAAATGCCACACCACAAAAGAGAAAGATTTATTGCTGAGTACGGTTTGCCTGAATATGATGCTAAAATTATAACTTCTTCAAAGAAAATGGCCGACTTTTTTGAAAAGTGCGTTCTCGAATATGATTCTCCAAAGACTGTAAGCAATTGGCTTATGGGAGAATTTTCTCGCCTCATGAATGAGACAGGAAAAGAAATAGACGAAGTACCAGTAACACCGCAAATGTTAGTAAAGTTGCTTAAATTGATTGATAATGGCGTGATAAGCGGATCCATTGCTAAAACTGTTTTTGAAGAGATGTTTGGTACAGGAAAAGAGCCGGAGGTAATAGTAGAAGAAAAAGGATTGAAACAGATAGCTAATGAGAATGAATTAAGAGAAATTATCAAAAAAGTTATAGCAGAAAATCCTAAATCAGTAGAGGATTACAAAAACGGCAAAGAGAAAGCAATGGGATTTTTAGTAGGGCAAGTTATGAAGGCGACAAAAGGAAAAGCAAATCCTCAGCTTACTAATCAAATCTTAAAAGAAGAATTGTCAAAGTAATAACTAGTAATTATTAATCAAAAAGCAGCATACATTATATATTGTACGCTGCTTTTTTGTTTTATTCGCAAAATAGTGACAATTACAATTGTATTTTATTACTTAAACATTTTTCACTGAATTCATAAAATAATCTTGTATATGTAAACGCTTGATGATATAATTATAAACAAATTAAACAAACGCTATATTTTAGGATTCATGCTATTTATTAGTTCTTCAGAGTGAAAAACAAATTTAATATACTTTGAATAGCTTATAAATTTCCAGTCAAAATAGTAAATAATCAGATAATAGTTTATTCTTTTGCATTTGCAATTACAATAATAAAAAATTTATAAAATTTAAGCAGGAATTTTGTATATTTTATCTAATATATAATTTATAGATAAGATTTTTAATTTAAATTTTGCTGAAAATTTCTCAAATACTAGCTGGGGGTGAGAGATGGTTTATAAATAATGAAAGTTCAAAAAAAGATAAATTTGTTAACAAGAGGGAGGCTTTTTTAATGAAAAGTAAAAAACTTTTAGTGTTGGGGATTGCTATTTTATTTGTTTTGTCAGTACTTTTTTCTGGTTGTTCAAAACAACAAACTGCTCCGAGTGAAAATACATTGCAAACCAAATCTCGGGATGAACAGGTTTTGAACGTCAACCTTGGGGAAGAGCCACCTATGCTTGACCCACAAAAATCGACGGATACGGTTTCGTTTGACGTATTGAATGCTACACTTGAAGGATTGGTGAGATTAAATAAAGAAGGCAAAGTTGAAAAAGGCTCAGGTTTAGCAAAGGACTGGGAAATATCACCTGATGGATTAAAGTATACTTTCCATTTGAGAGATGCTAAATGGAGTGATGGTACTCCTATTACTGCTTATGACTTTGAATACGCGTGGAAGAGAGCACTTGCTCCAGAAACTGCTTCCCAATATGCTTATATGCTTTACTATCTCAAAAATGCCGAGGCTTATAACAGTGGTAAAGCAAAGGCTGAAGATGTTGGAGTAAAAGCGCTTGATGATAAAACTCTTGAAGTTACGCTTGAAAAGCCAGCACCGCAATTTTTGGGATTGACATCTTTTATCACATATTTGCCAGCGCAAAAAGCTGCTGTGGAAAAGTATGGAGACAAATATGGCTCTTCACCTGATACAATGGTTTATTCTGGGCCTTTTATGATTAAAGAATGGAATCATGAGCAAAACATGGTACTTGTCAAAAACCCAAACTATTGGGACAAAGACAATGTAAAACTTGAGAAAATAAACATGGACATGGTAAAAGACGATAACACAGTAATTCAAAACTATGAAGCAGGTCAATATGATGCTATAGGTGTACCAGGGCAATATATCGACAAGTACAAAAACGATCCGAATTTTCATCAAATGGCAATGGCTATAACATGGTATTTACAGTTCAATAATAAGAGCAAAATATTCTCAAATGTTAACATGAGAAAAGCCTTCACATATGCAGTAGATAGAAAAGCTTTTGTTGATAACATTTTAAAGAATGGTTCAATACCTGCTCTTTCATTTGTTCCACCAGGAATACCAGGTGAAAAAGATGAGTTTAGAAAAGAAGGCGGAGACTTTTTTAAAGACAATGACGTAGCTACAGCAAAAGAACTTCTTGCAAAGGGAATGAAAGAATTGGGGATAACTCAACTTCCAAAGATAAAATTTGTAGGTGGCGATAGTGATGCTGCTAAGAAGCATACACAGGCATTGCAAGAATTCTGGAACAAAAACTTGGGTGTAAGTGTTGATATTGTAAATGTTGCTTTTAAGGTGAGACTTGATATGATGGACAAAGGAGATTATGACATAGTATATGCTGGGTGGGGAGCTGACTATAACGATCCGATGACATTTATGGACCTTTGGGTAACAGGTGGTGGAAATAACACAGCTTTCTACAGCAATCCAAAATACGATGAACTTATAAAGAAGGCTAACTCTACAAATGATAATTCAGAGAGAATGCAAGCAATGCACGAAGCAGAAAAGATATTAATGGAAGACATGCCAATTGGTCCTCTCTACTTCGCAGGAAGAGCATACCTGCAAAGACCATACGTAAAAGACTGGGTAAGGTTCCCAGTTGGTGTGGACAATGAATGGAAGTGGACATATATAGAGGGGAAAAACAAATAAAGAAAATATAATTTGCGAAAAAATTTAAAACGACCAGGTCTTAAAAGACCTGGTCGTTTTAAATAAAAATAAAATTCAAATATTTTATATAATTTGACTTTTAACATAATTACACAAAAAGTTTAATATATACAAATAATTTGCTTGATTTAAAAAAAATTAAGATGGATAATAATTAAGGCGGGAAGAAAGTAAATTTAACTATATAAAACTCTAATCTGATAAAGTAATATATAAATGTTAATTATTTATAAAAATTTAAGTTTTGATATAATGCTTAATAAAAAATTTTAAATGTTAAATAAAAAATTGAAGGATTTTTTGAACTTTTGTCTAATTATATAATATATAAAGAAAAGCTTTTCCTGAGTGTTTAAATTTGTATATTGATTATCATTGCTAAATGATATAAAATGTATATATCATTTATAAACAGCATACAATCTTCAATTATCCACTTCACTAAGGAGGTGAAGTTAAAGAGAAATAAAAGCGTTTTTTATATTTTTGGGGGGTCAAGTTGATTTAAATTTTATTTTATAGAAAATAGGAGGAGATGTAAATGTTAAAACACAAACGACTTCTAGTAACATTGCTTTCTCTAGTATTAATCTTAAGTGCATTACTAGCAGGTTGCAGTGGTCAAGGTAAAACTGCTACAAACACGACTTCTGCAAATAATCAGAGTGAGCAGGTTTTGAATTTAAATTTAGGCGATGAACCGCCAACACTGGATCCTCAAAAGGCTACAGATGAAGTTTCTATTACAATTTTAAATGACGTGCTAGAAGGGCTTGTAAGATATAATAAAGATGGGAAGATTGAGAAGGGCTCAGGTCTTGCAAAAGATTGGAAAATATCAGATGACGGGCTTACCTATACTTTCTACTTGAGAGATGCTAAATGGAGTGACGGCAATCCTATAACAGCTTATGACTTTGAATATGCGTGGAAAAGGGCTCTTGACCCTAATACTGCTTCTCAATATGCTTATCAGTTGTATTATATTAAGGGGGCAGAAGAATATAACTCTGGCAAAGGCAGTGCTGACCAAGTAGGGGTTAAGGCTTTGGACGATAAGACTTTACAAGTTACTTTGAAAGCACCAGCGCCTCAATTTTTAGGATTAACTTCTTTTGTCACTTATATGCCTCTTGAAAAATCAATATATGAAAAATATGGAGATAAAGTTGGTTCTGATCCTAACACGATGGTATACAGTGGGCCATTCATAGTAAAAGAATGGAACCATGAACAAAACATTGTCCTTGAGAAAAACCCATATTATTGGGATAAAGATAATGTAAAACTTCAAACAATTAATTTTACGATGATAAAAGATAATAACTCTCTGGTGCAAAACTATGATACAGGAGCGCTTGATTCTATCTTTATTCCTGGAGATTATATAGACAAATATAAAGATTCACCTGAATATCACAACTATGCACTTGCGACTGTTTGGTATTTGCAATTTAATAATAAAGATAAAATATTTAAAAATGCTAATATAAGAAAAGCATTTACTCTGGCAATAAATAGAGACCTTTTTGTAAAAGAAGTTGCCAAAAATGGTTCTATACCAGCAGAAGCCATAGTTCCTCCTGGAATTCCTGGCTACAACGGAGATTTTAGGAGTGAAGCTGGGCAAGGTTATTTCAAAGACAATGATGTGGCACAAGCAAAAGAATACTTGCAAAAAGGCTTACAAGAGCTTAGCCTTAGTAAACTACCTAGTATAAAATTCTTAACGGGGGATACAGATACTGCTAAAAAATACGCTGTAGCTTTACAACAAATGTGGAATCAAGCTCTTGGAGTACAGGTTGAAATTCAAAGCGTAGCTTTTAAAGTAAGGCTTGACATGATGGACAAAGGAGATTATCAAATAGTTCTTGCTGGTTGGGGTGCTGACTACAATGACCCAATGACCTTCCTTGATATGTGGGAAACAAACAACGGAAATAACACAGCTTTCTACAGCAACCCAAATTATGATAAACTTATAGAAAAAGCAAAAGTAAATGGCGACTTAAAAGCAAGAAATGAAGAAATGATTCAAGCAGAAAAAATCTTAATGGAAGATATGCCAATTGGTCCATTGTGGTTCCAAGCAAGAGCGTATGTTGTAAAACCATATGTAAAAGACTTATACTTCCCAACATTTGGACCTGATTGGGAAATGAAATGGACTTACATTGAAGGTAAAAAATAAAAAGGAATAAAATAAATAATAACGCGAATATATATGGCATAGGCCATATATATTCGCTGCATTTACATCAAACGCCATTGGAGGTGTAGGAATTTGTTAAGATATACTTTAGAGCGAACGCTATATATGCTTATAACTTTATGGGTCATTGTCACTTTGACGTTTTTCTTAATGCACATGATTCCTGGCGATCCTTTTACAAGTGAAAAAAGGGTTCCGGAACAAATAAGGCAAAACATGTTGGCTAAATATCATCTTGATAAGCCTTTAATTGTGCAATACGGATATTATCTAAGAAATTTACTACATGGTGATTTGGGCATTTCATTAAAATATTTAAACAGAACTGTAAATGAAATCATAGCAAACGGTTTTCCGGCTTCTTTTCAGATAGGAATGCAATCAATAATAATAGGAGTATTTTTAGGATTGATTCTTGGAATTGTGGCGGCATTAAACAGAAATGGTTTTTGGGATTATGTTTCAATGATTTTGGCGATTATAGGAAGGTCTGTTCCTAATTTTATAATTGCTACATTATTGCAGTATTGGATAGCATCAAAACTAAGATGGCTTCCTGTGTCAGGATGGGGAACTTTTGCTCATACTATACTTCCATCGGTAGCTTTGTCTTTTGCTTCATTATCAATAATTTCTCGTTTAATGAGAGCAAGCATGCTTGATGTAATTGGACAGGACTATATAAAGACTGCTAAATCAAAAGGACTTTCTTCTTTTGAGATTGTTTGGAGACATATGATAAGAAATGCTATTTTACCAATAATAACTGTATTAGGACCATTGATTGCGGGAATTGTGACTGGTACTTTTGTCATTGAAAGAATATTTGGAATTCCTGGGCTTGGCAAATATTTTGTTCAGAGTATATATAACAATGATTATACCATGATACTTGGAACAACTATTTTCTATAGCGTTATACTTGTATTTATGATGTTCCTTGTTGATATAACATATGGCTTCATAGATCCAAGAATAAGGCTCTCTAAAGGGGGTAAATAATTGTGGTTGAAATTACAAGAGGGAAATTTGAAAGAGTAGGACCAAATATTGAGGAAAGTCAAGCAATAGTTCGTCCCAGTATGACTTACTGGCAAGACGCATGGAGAAGACTTAAAATGAATAAAGTTGCGATGGCCTCTTTAGTATTTCTCATCCTGTTGGGCATAATGGCGATCATAGGGCCTTATTTATTACCTTACAAATATTCTGACCAAAACCTTATGATGACAAATAAACCGCCATCTGCTGAGCATTGGTTTGGTACGGATTATCTGGGCAGAGATTTATTTGTAAGGACGTGGATGGGAGCAAGAATATCTCTCACTATAGGTATTGCAGCGGCTTTACTGGATGGTATCATTGGTGTAATTTACGGGGGAATTTCAGGATACTTTGGAGGACAAGTTGACAATATTATGATGCGTATTGTAGATATTTTGTATGGAATACCTTATCTTATATTAGTTATTTTGCTTATGCTTGTTATGGGACCTGGGATTGTTACTATAATTACCGCAATGGTTATAACAGGTTGGGTAGGAATGGCAAGACTTGTAAGAGGGCAAGTTTTGCAGTTAAAAGAACAAGAATTTGTGATGGCGGCGAAAACTTTAGGAGCTTCTCCCGGAAGAATAATTATGAAGCACTTAATTCCAAATACTTTAGGTCCAATAATAGTTTCTATAACTTTCGACGTTCCTGCTGCAATTTTTACAGAAGCTTTCTTAAGCTATATAGGTTTAGGTGTACAGCCTCCTTTAGCAAGTTGGGGAACTTTAGCTAATGATGCTACAAATGTATTGCTCATGTATCCTTACCAATTGTTCTTCCCGGCGTTTTTCATAAGTATAACAATGCTCTCTTTCAACTTATTAGGTGATGGTTTAAGAGACGCTCTTGACCCAAGGTTGCGCAAATAAGGAGGAATTGACATGGAAAAAAAAGAAGTATTGTTAGAAGTAAGAGATTTGGAGTATTCTTTTGATACCTATGCCGGGGAGGTTAAAGCCGTAAGAGGCGTAAGCTTTGAAGTGTATAAAGGAGAAGCCTTGGCAATCGTTGGCGAATCCGGTTGTGGTAAGTCTGTGACAATGCATGCAGTAATGAAACTAAACCCTGAACCTCCAGGGAGATTAAAAGGTGGGAAAATCATATTTGATGGAAAAGATATAACTAATTATACAGATAGAGAGATGCAATCAATAAGAGGTTCAGAAATTGGTATGATATTCCAAGATCCTATGACTTCTTTGAATCCTACAATGACAGTAGGTAATCAAATTGCTGAAGTAATTTTGAAACATGAAGATGTAACTAGAGCAGAAGCTATAAAAAGGGCTAAAGAAATGTTGGACATTGTTGGAATTCCAAATGCTGAAAAAAGAATTCATCAATATCCTCATGAATTTTCAGGTGGAATGAGACAGAGGGCGATGATTGCTATTGCTTTAGCTTGTAAACCTAAATTATTAATTGCAGATGAGCCAACTACAGCTTTAGACGTTACAATACAAGCTCAGATTTTAGATTTGATGAAAGATTTGCAAAAACAATTTAATACCTCAATAATTATTATTACTCATGACCTTGGAGTTGTTGCTGATATAGCGGATAGAGTTGTGGTAATGTATGCAGGTAAAATTATTGAAAGAGGTACAGTAGACGAAATATTTTATAACCCACAACATCCTTATACGTGGGGGCTATTAAAGTCGGTTCCTCGCTTAGATGCAAAGAATAAAGAAAAACTTGTACCGATTATTGGGACACCGCCTGACCTTTTTGCACCACCTGTTGGCTGTCCTTTTGCAGCAAGGTGTGATTATGCTATGAAAATATGTTATGAAGCTCCGCCAGAGGTCACTAAAGAATCAGAGACTCAGCAAGTTGCTTGTTGGCTTAAACACCCCTATGCTCCAAAAGTTGCTAATCCATTTGGAATGGGGGTAACAGTAGATGAGTGATAACAAAGTTTTGCTCGAGGTAAAAAATCTTAAAAAATATTTTCATGTTAGTGGTGGTATTTTAAAAGCTGTAGATGATGTAAGCTTTACCATTAAAAAAGGAGAAACATTAGGTTTGGTGGGAGAGTCGGGGTGTGGCAAATCTACGACTGGCCGGACCATAATAGGACTTTATGAGCCAACGGCAGGAGAAATTATATTTGATGGAGAAAGAGTTACCCATTTAAATTACGAAGGAAGAAAAAAATTTGCTAGAAGAGCACAAATAATTTTCCAAGACCCTTATGCTTCCTTAAATCCCCGTATGACTGTAGGGGATATCATCGGTGAAGGAATTGACATACACGAACTTTATACTGGAAAAGAAAGGATGGAAAGAATATATCAACTTTTAGAGATGGTAGGATTAAATAGAGAACATGCTAATAGATTTCCTCACGAATTTTCAGGTGGTCAGAGACAAAGAATTGGTATAGCGAGGGCAATGGCTATAGAACCAGATTTTATTATAGCTGATGAACCTATATCTGCTTTAGACGTGTCTATACAAGCTCAGATTGTAAATCTTTTGATGAATTTGCAACAAGAAAAAGGTCTTACCTACTTGTTCATTGCTCATGACCTGAGCATGGTAAGGCATATAAGTGATAATGTTGCTGTAATGTATTTAGGAATGATTGTGGAAATGACTAGTAGCGCTGAGCTTTACTCTAATCCGCTACATCCTTATACTCAGGCACTTTTGTCAGCGGTACCTATACCTGACCCTAATGTAGAGAGAAAAAGAGAAAGAATAATACTTGAAGGTGACGTGCCAAGCCCAATAAATCCACCCCCTGGTTGTAGATTTAGAACGAGATGCAAATATGCGATGGATATTTGCAAAGAACAAACTCCTCCACTTAAAGAAGTGGGTAGCGGTCATTTTGTTGCTTGTCATCTTTTTAATAAATAAAAAAGGCACTTGTAGCGAGTGCCTTTTTTAAAATTCTAAAAAGAAGGGATAAAATGTCTAAAAAGGCTGTGTCAATTCTATTAGTCGTGATAATTTCTCTCCTCTTAATTTCTTATCATTTTTATGAATTTTTAAAAGTTTTTTCAAGTAATCCTTCTGATATGTGGAGCAGAGACTTGACTGTTGGTGAGAAAAATTTAAATATGCCTTCACCCCTTTTTTGGGATGGGGGAAGTGTATATGGAATTTGGACTAATGATACCGGTTTTGCAATATCACAGATTTACCCTTTTTCAAAGGATACAAAGAAAATTTTTATCAAGAACTTTAATGAGACCTCAGTGAAG
The DNA here is from genome assembly GCF_900129115.1 of Thermoanaerobacter uzonensis DSM 18761. Taxonomy (NCBI): domain Bacteria; kingdom Bacillati; phylum Bacillota; class Clostridia; order Thermoanaerobacterales; family Thermoanaerobacteraceae; genus Thermoanaerobacter; species Thermoanaerobacter uzonensis. The sequence goes on from NZ_FQUR01000007.1 coordinate 249,582, forward strand.
AACGTTGAATATTACAAGGGGAAAATTTATTGGTCTGAAAATGATAATATAAATGAAATGGAAACAAACGGAGACAATTATGAAAATTTAAATATAATAGCAGTAAATTTTAAAATTGTTGATGACTATATTATAACTGTCAATTCACAGGGAATCGAAATTTTTAATATTGCAAATAATTTTAAAAAATTATCTGAGGTAAATCTAAAAAATGTTTCACAAATCGATGCAGTACATAAAAATGGTACTTTGTATGTTTCGGTGCTTGTAGATGATAAGCAGGAATACAAAATTTATTATTTATCTTATGACATAAAAGGACAACGATGGTCTACACCTGTAGAAGTATATAAATTACCTCAGACAGCTACTTCAAAATTAGATAATATAAAGATTGGATATGATAAAAAAGTATACATTTTTTACAACTTGACTTCAAAGACAAGTTCAAATGTCTACTATTTTTACTTTGACCCTCAGAATTCTAAAGGGTTTGAACCTAGAAAACTAGAATTAAATGTTTATGGAAAAATTCCTTCTCCTGACGTAGGAGCTTTTGACATAAAACAATTCCAAGATGGAATAGCAGGAGTATTTTCTGCTTTAAGTAGTTACAATATTATTGGCCAAAGCCGAGTAGAAGGAACAGAGATCATTTATGCTTTTTTTAAAGATGGTGATATTGTTAAAGTAAAATCTGTTACTAAAGAAGGCGGTTGGGCATCTGAGCCCTATTTGTTGAATGCGCCTAAAGGATTGTTTTTATCTTGGATAGAAGCAGGAGGTTTTTATAAATACATAGTAAAAGTCGCCAGTACAAATCCTGAATTTATAAAGCAAGTAGGTGGTATCCGTAAGCTAGATATACAAAATGCTTTAAGTCTTTGTACCTTTTCTATTTCTGCTGCTTTGCTTTTAGGATTTATTATGACATTTTCTGTCTCACTGCCTGGCTATGGATGGCTTTTGTTTGTCATGCTTTTTGAACCGCGAAGGTTTAAAAATGAATCGATTAATTCTTTTTACATAGGTATGTCTTTATATGGAGCAGCAAAATATTTTTTTTATCCTCCTCAGGTTATAAAAAATAGCATGGAACAAATACTATTTCCCTATAATTTAAATATTATACCTATATTGACATTGATTCTATCATTTGCTCTTGTCAAAATGTACTTTGGAGGGAAAAAATTTAATTCTAATTTTGCAGCTTTTACTTTCATGGTGATTATAGATTCTCTATTTATCAATTTGTTTTATGCACCTTTTTTGATAAAATGAAAGCTTTCAGAGTTTGACTGCTGTTATTTTTTTGCTTTTACATAATATGCACAATTGATACTTGAATTTTCATAGTTGACGTTGTTTTTATTGATATTATCATCAATTAATCTATTTATTTTGGTCATCTGTGAGAGATTAGATAAAGTGCATTTTCCTTCTTTTTGGTAAATACAATCGGCTGTGCAATTAATATTAGTCACAAGTGCCACCTCCCTTTTTTATTTTTCCTAAAACTCAAAAAACTAATCCATTTAACCGATACAATATATGTAATTACTAATAAAGTTAAGAAATTGTAATAAGTTTGTAATCATTTTGTAATATTAAAGTATTATGATATATTTAAAGTCGAATTTTTTTCACAAAAAAAAGGGGGGGTTTTAGTGAAAAAAATAGTATTATTTGTTGTAATAGTTGTAGCAATTTTAGCCTCCTACAGTATGGCCTTCGCTTATAAAAACACTATCTTAGTAGATGGGAAACCTTTTTATTACAATATTCCAGATGTCACAATTAAAATAGATGGTCAAAATTTCGACACAGGCAAAACCCCACCTTTAATTTTAAAAGACAGCACATTAATTCCTGTGAGGGTGATCTCAGAAAAGGGATTTGGAGCTAAAGTAGAGTGGGATGACAAAACCAAGATGGTTACTATAACAAAAGGTAAAACAGTTAAATTAACTATTGGAAGTGATATTGCCTTAGCGGACGGAAAAAAAGTTAAGTTGATAGCTCCTGCAAGAATAATAGAAATTAGTAAAGAAGGATATACATATATTCCTTTTAGATTTTTATTTGAGACTTTTGATTATAAAGTAGAATGGGACGAAAAGAATTATCAAATAAATACTACCTCTCCTCCTAAAATTATAAATATAAAAAATTTTGATACAAACTATAATAATGGTATATTTTCTATAAATATTACAGGAGATAATCCTATAAAATATAGCCAAGGAGTTATAGAAGATCCAGGGAATATTAGAATTTATGTGGACATAGAAAATTCCATATGGGACAAAGGAAGAATAGATATACCAATTAACAAGAAAAGTCTTTTAAATGCGGTAATTGCACAGAACCAAACACAACCTATACCTAAAGTGCGAGTAGTGATATATTTAAAAGATATGCTCCCTTACGGAATTGTCCAATCGCAGGATAAAACACGTTTAACTATTTCTTTTGATGTTGGGACAAGCTATGTAACAGGTATAAGTTTTACAAAAGAAGGGGAGTATGATAAAGTCATAATTAATGCTGATGCGGAACATTTTAATACTCAAAGAATAGGGGATAATAAAATAGTTGTGGACATATCAGATGCTGTTCTTAAAATGCCAGATGGGAATAAAGCTGGTCAAATACCAGTAGAAGGCAATGTTATAACGGCTATAAGGTATTCACAGTATAACAACGACACAGTGAGAGTGGTAGCAGATACTACTAGCAAAACGGATTATTCTGTAAAAATAGTCGAAAAAAACATTATAATGCTGGTTATAAAGTCTCAGCCAAATGAAATGCCTCTTATTTATATAGATCCTGGGCATGGGGGAAGTGACCCTGGTGCGATAGGAGTAGGGGGGTTAAGAGAATCTGACGTAGTTTTGGGGATTGCTCTTAAGCTAAATAGCCTTCTCACAAAAGATGGATTTAGAACTATGATGTCTAGAGATTCTGATGTATTTGTAGACCTTGTTACTAGGTCACAAGAAGCGAACAATGCGGGAGCTGACGTATTTATAAGTATACATACTAATGCTTTTGGGACTCCAACTCCTAAAGGCACAGAAATATGGTATTATCCAAATGGATACAAAGGAGACATGAGAGACAACAAGACCTTTGCTCAAATTGTCTATAACAACTTAATGAAAGAGATAAATACGGTTGATAGGGGACTTAAAGAAGGTCCTAATTTGTCAGTGCTTAACAAGACAAAAATGCCAGCAATACTTATTGAGACAGCTTTTATAACAAATCCTGATGATGCAGCCTTGCTTCAAGATGATGACTTCCAATGGAAAGTAGCTCAAGGAATATACAATGGCATTGTAGAATATTTTAAAAGGTTAAAAGAGGGATCTATTTCTACGACTGTTTCTAATTCTGTATATGATGCAAATAATGCAAATAGCAATCCATAATTTATCTGGTTTTTTAACCGAGATCAAACTGTAGACAAACTTTCGTAAAGGAGATATTTTGCATCGGAGCGACGATGCAAAATATCTCCTTTGAATATTTTTTAACTTTGTCTACAGTCTGTATCTGGTTTTTTAAACCAGATTTTTTTGTTCTTATGTTCTTGTAAAATATTAATAAAGGTTTTAAAATAATATTGAAGGATAAAAACAATAAAGCAGAATAAATTAGCTTTAAACTATTTTTATTAAATGAAAGGGTTGAAGAAATGAATAGAATTGATGGAAGGAAATTTAATGAGCTGAGACCTATAAAAATTACAAGAAATTTTAATAAATTTGCAGAAGGTTCTGTTCTAATTGAAATGGGGGAGACAAAAGTCATTTGTACAGCTTCTATTGAGGATAAAGTACCTCCATTCCAAAAAGGTACAGGTAAGGGTTGGATAACCAGTGAGTATGGCATGTTGCCAAGAGCAACTGAAACAAGAAATCCACGAGAAGTAACTAAAGGAAGACCTAGTGGAAGGACTATGGAAATACAACGGCTTATAGGCCGTTCTTTAAGGTCTGTAGTAGATTTGGATGTGTTAGGAGAAAAAACTATATGGATAGATTGCGATGTTATCCAAGCAGATGGAGGTACACGAACAGCTTCTATTACAGGTTCATTTATAGCATTGGCAGATGCACTTAACAAATTGGTAGAAAAAGGCGATATTCCTAAGATTCCTTTAAAAGGTTTTGTTGCGGCTGTAAGTGTAGGAATTGTAGAGGGAAAGGAGCTTTTAGATTTATCCTTTCAAGAAGATTCTAATGCATTAGTAGATATGAATGTAGTTATGACAGACAAAGGAGAAATTGTAGAGATACAGGGAACAGGTGAGGGTGGACCATTTACGAAGCAAAATTTTTCAGATCTTCTAAATCTTGCAGAATATGGGATTGAGCAAATTATCAAAATTCAAAAAGAAGTTCTTTCTGATATTGTAGATAAAATAGGAGTTGATTCGGTTGAAAATAATAATAGCAACCAACAATCCTCACAAAACTGAAGAAATAAAAAATTTTTTTAAAGGCTATCCTGTTGAAATTTATTCTATAGCAGACTTGGGAATAAAAGAAGATATAGAAGAGACAGGAAATACGATTGAAGAAAATGCTCTTATCAAGGCTCGCTTTTTAAAAGAAAAAGTTGATGGAATTGTTATTGCTGACGATACAGGGTTGTTTGTGGAGTATTTAAATGGGCAACCTGGAGTATATTCAGCAAGATTTGCTGGTGAAAATGCTACCTATGAAGATAACAATAAAAAATTGTTAAAGCTATTAGAGGGCGTTCCTTGCGAAAAAAGAAAAGCTTATTTTAAGACAGTGATAGCAGTGTTAGAAAGTGAAAAAGAAACTTTATTAGAAGGTAAATTAGAAGGGTATATTTTGGATCATCCTCGAGGGAAAAATGGTTTTGGATATGACCCGGTTTTTTATGTCGATAATTTAGGGAAGACTTTAGCAGAACTTACCATGGAAGAAAAAAATAAGATAAGTCATAGAGCTGATGCTCTTATGAAGTTAAAGAATTATATTTTAAAACGTTTGGAGGAAAAATAAATGGTTTTAGCAGTTATTAGTGATACACATGGTATATTTACATTGGTTAGGAAAAAATTTCGGGAGCTTAATGGAATAGATTATCTTATTCATTTAGGAGATAACGCCTCAGATGCTATTCAATTATCTCAAGAATTTGGGATTCCATTAGAGTATGTTAAAGGAAATTGTGATTTCCCTACAAAAGATGAATTGGAGAAAGTAATTGAAATAGAAGGCAAAAAAATTTTGTTAACTCATGGACACAGATATTATGTTAAATACGAGTATCAAACGATTTTAGATAGAGGAAGAGAATTGGGAGTAAATGCTGTATTTTTTGGGCATACTCATATTCCCATGATTTCAAAACATGAAGATATTTTACTTTTAAATCCAGGCAGTCCTTCTTTGCCAAGAGAAGGTGCAAAAAAAACGATAGCATTAGTGACAATTGATAAGAGCGGTATATTCCCAAGATTAGTGAATTTAGAAGAAGTTTCAGTGTTAAAAGAAGCATAGAAGACATAAGAGGAGGAATTACACCTCTTATGTCTTCTATACAATTTAATCCCCAAAAATTTTTTAAACGAGGTGTTGACAAAGATAAAGGCATCTGATATAATCTAAAACTGTCAGACGAATTAAGAAACAAGCGAGAAAAATTCTTCTGAAATCTCAAGTAAGTTAATTACATGCGGGTGTAGCTCAATGGTAGAGCCCCAGCCTTCCAAGCTGGTTACGTGGGTTCGATTCCCATCACCCGCTCCAATATGCGCCTGTAGCTCAGTTGGATAGAGCAACGGCCTTCTAAGCCGTGTGTCGGGAGTTCGAATCTCTCCAGGCGCACCATTTATTGTGTGGTGGATATAGTTCAGTTGGTTAGAGCGCCAGATTGTGGCTCTGGAGGTCGTGGGTTCAAGTCCCACTATCCACCCCATGCTGGGATGTAGCCAAGTGGTAAGGCACCAGACTTTGACTCTGGCATTCGTAGGTTCGAATCCTGCCATCCCAGCCATTATGTGACCCATTAGCTCAGGAGGTAGAGCACCTGCCTTTTAAGCAGGGTGTCCCGCGTTCGAGTCGCGGATGGGTCACCAGTTTTAAAGAAAAAAGTGAGGGCCTGAATTTGTGCGGGAGTGGCGGAATTGGCAGACGCGCTAGATTCAGGTTCTAGTGCCTAAAGCGGCATATGGGTTCAAGTCCCTTCTCCCGCACCATATAGATGCGGACATAGCTCAGTTGGTAGAGCATCACCTTGCCAAGGTGAGGGTCGCGAGTTCGAGTCTCGTTGTCCGCTCCAACAAATTTTTTATGCGCCCTTAGCTCAGTTGGATAGAGTGACAGGCTTCGAACCTGGAGGTCGTGGGTTCAAATCCTACAGGGCGCACCAGATGAGAGAAAGTTAAATAATAACATTATTTTTCGTGCGCCATTAGCTCAGTTGGTAGAGCAGCTGACTCTTAATCAGCGGGCCTGGGGTTCGAGTCCCTAATGGCGCACCAGACAAATAAAAAAGTGCTTGAAATTAAAATAAAAATATGTTATTATAAGATGTGAAGGGAAATTATTAATTTACTATATATACTACCTGTATATGAGCTAGAAATTTAATAATTTGTGAATGAAACAAAGGCGTTTCATCAAATAAGTGATGGCGCCTTTGTTTTTTTTTAATATTTGCACTTTAATTAATTATTAAGTTAGTATGTTAATTCATAAAAATTTAAGAGGAGGAATTGTTATGGCACAAAACACTTTAAGCGACATTTTTGGTTCAAATGTTTTTAACGATTCAGTCATGAGAGAACGCCTTCCAAAGGCAACTTACAAAGCTTTAAGAAGAACAATCGATGAGGGAATTCCATTAGAACCAGCAGTTGCTGAAGTTGTAGCAAATGCAATGAAAGATTGGGCAATTGAAAAAGGAGCAACTCATTTTACACATTGGTTCCAACCATTGACTGGAATGACGGCCGAAAAACGCGACTCCTTCATTTCTCCTACTCAAGATGGCAGAGTAATAGCTGAATTTTCCGGAAAAGAATTAATTAAAGGTGAGCCTGATGCGTCTTCTTTTCCATCAGGTGGTTTAAGGGCTACCTTTGAGGCAAGAGGGTATACAGCATGGGATTGTACCTCACCTGCTTTTATAAAGGATGATACACTATATATCCCCACGGCTTTCTTTTCATATACAGGGGAGGCGCTAGATTTAAAAATACCTTTACTGCGTTCTATGGAAGCTTTGTCAAAGCAAGCTCTTCGAGTGCTAAGATTATTTGGTAATACTACAGCCAAAAAGGTTATTACAACCGTAGGACCTGAACAGGAATATTTCTTAATTGATAAAAAGATGTACGATAAACGTAAAGATCTTATACTTACAGGAAGGACTCTATTTGGTGCTAGATCGCCAAAAGGTCAAGAAATGGAAGATCATTATTTTGCTTCTATCAAAGAAAGAATATCAGCATTTATGAAAGATCTAGATGCAGAACTATGGAAATTAGGAGTTCCGGCCAAAACTAAACATAATGAAGTTGCTCCTGCTCAACATGAACTTGCTACAGTATACAATACAGCTAATATTGCATCGGATCATAATCAATTAACAATGGAGTTAATGAGAAAAATTGCTTTAAGGCATGGACTTGTATGCCTTTTGCACGAAAAACCTTTTGCAGGAGTCAATGGTTCCGGTAAACACATTAACTGGTCTATGAGCACCGATGATGGTCAAAATCTCTTAGATCCGGGACATACACCCCACGACAATGCACAATTTTTAGTATTCCTGTGTGCTGTAATTAAAGCTATTGATGAATATGCTGACTTGGTCAGAGTAGCCGCTGCAACACCAGGAAATGATCATCGTCTTGGCGCTAATGAAGCACCGCCCGCAATTGTATCAGTCTTCCTTGGTGAACAGCTTACGGATATTCTTGAACAAATCGAAAATGGTGGTGCAACAACTTCTAAACAAGGAGGAGTACTAAAAGTAGGTGTATCAACTCTTCCTGCACTACCAAAGGATTCTACAGATAGAAACAGAACATCTCCTTTCGCATTTACAGGAAATAAATTTGAATTTAGAATGGTTGGTTCTTCTGCATCAATTGCAACTGCTAATTTCATTTTAAACACCATTGTTGCTGAAGCTCTGTCGCAGATTGCAGATAGGCTAGAAAAAGCTAACAATTTTGATGAAGAATTGCAATTGTTGCTTAAAGAAATTGTAAAGAAGCACAAAAGAATTATATTTAACGGGAATAATTATTCAGAGGAATGGGTAAAAGAGGCAGAAAAAAGAGGACTTCCTAATATTCGATCAAGTGTGGAAGCCATTCCTGCTTTGATCAAAGAAAAGAATGTCAAGCTCATGGAAAAACATGGTGTTTTAAATAAAGCTGAACTTGAATCTCGTTATGAAATTTCTCTCGAAAATTATGTAAAAACAATTAATATTGAAGCGTTGACAATGTTGGACATAGCAAAGCGGCAAATACTGCCGGCAGCTGTGGATTTTGCTACAAAAATTGCAGAATCGATAAATTCTGTAAAAGCAACAGGTCTAAATGTTGATATAAGTGCACAAACTGGATTATTAGAAGAAGTTTCTTCACTAATAAGTGAATTTAAGAAAAACATTTCTGAACTTGAAAATGCAGTTAATGAAGCTTCAAATATGAATAGTGATTCTTATAGCAAGGCTTGTTATTACAGAGATGTAGTATTTACAAAAATGGGCATTTTGAGAGAAATCGGTGATAAACTGGAAAGCATTGTAGATGCAGAATTATGGCCACTACCGACCTATGCTGACATGCTATTTAATATTTAACTTTTTACAGGATTGTCTAATGAGATATAAAAATTAATATTTTAAAGTACAAAAGCAAAGGCGCTTTTGCAACAGGCTAAAACCTAAGGCAAAAGCGCCATTTTCTATGTTGGCTAAAATAGAAAAATTTGGAGGAGGTTTATACAAAATGTGGAAGAAGATTTGCTTGTTATTCTCTCTCATGTTTATGTTTTTAATTATACCAAATTTAGTTTTTGCTTCTACAGGTAAAATCAATACGGGTGATACTGCTTTTGTGTTATTTTCTGCTGCGCTTGTTATGATTATGACTCCAGGACTTGCTTTCTTTTATGGTGGTATGGTCAGTAGTAAAAATGTAATAAGTACCATGATGCAAAGTTTTATAATTATCGCAATAATATCAATCCAATGGGTATTATTTGGTTTTTCATTATCATTTGGAGGCGATGTGGGACATATAATAGGAAATTTACAATGGTTAGGATTGAAAAATGTAGGATTTGAACCTTATGACGCGTATTCTGCAACAATTCCTTTGATGGCTTTTATGATTTACCAGTTAATGTTTGCAATAATTACACCTGCCCTTATAACTGGTGCTTTTGCTGAAAGAATGAGATTTGGTGTGTTCTTATTATTTACTCTATTATGGACCACACTTGTATATGATCCTATTGCACACTGGGTATGGGGCAACGGGGGATGGCTTAGAAATCTTGGTGCACTTGATTTTGCAGGAGGTACGGTTGTTCATATCAGTTCTGGTATTTCAGGTCTTATAGCAGCAATTTTAATTGGAAAGCGTAAAAATGTTAATATACTTCCCCATAATATGCCTATGGTTATTATGGGTACAGCAATTTTATGGTTTGGATGGTTTGGTTTTAATGGAGGGAGTGCGTTAGCAGTAAATGGAATAGCTGTTAATGCCTTTGTAGTTACAAACACAGCAGCAGCAGCCGCTGCACTTGGATGGGTTATAGTTGAATGGAGAATAAATGGCAAACCGACACTTTTTGGTGCAGCAAGTGGAGCTGTAGCAGGACTTGTTGCAATAACACCTGCTGCAGGTTATGTAACTGCGGTATCAGCAATTATAATTGGTATTATTGCAGGGATATTGTGTTATTTCTCAGTAAATTACTTGAAACATAAATTTAAATATGATGATTCACTTGATGCTTTTGGCATACATGGTATTGGTGGTACATGGGGTGCTATAGCAACAGGTATATTTGCTACAAAAGTAGTAAATCCCGAAGGCGCGAATGGATTAATATATGGGAATGTACACCAATTTATAGTACAAATTATAGGTGTGATTGCGGTATATGTCTTTGCAGCTATAATGACATATTCCATACTTAAATTCATAAATCTATTTATGGACTTAAGAGTAAGTGATGAAGAAGAGGAAGTAGGTCTAGATATATCTCAACACGGTGAAGGAGCATATAATAATACAGAACTTAAGTATAATTATTTTAGTTATTATGATAATAATTAGGGAAAATAGTCTATATAGCATTACTTAAAAAAAATAAGTGGCGAAAATTAATTATCAACTTATATTTTAGGAAGTTTAAAAGGAGTGATTTGGTTTGAAAAAAATAGAAGCCATTATACGAACGGAAAAATTGGAGATTATTAAAGATCAGTTAAGTAAATTTGGTATTCGCGGTATGACTGTATATCCCGTAATGGGTTGTGGAAATCAAAAAGGTTGGACCGAAGTTTACCGGGGAAATGAATATTTTATCAATTTATTGCCAAAAGTTAAGATTGAAATTGCAGTAACTGATAATCAGGCGGAAAAGTTAGTAAAACTCATATCAGAAGTCGCACGGACTGGGGAAATTGGAGATGGTAAAATTTTTGTGGTGAATTTGGAAGATGTGATACGAGTTCGTACTGGCGAACGGGGTGAAAAAGCACTTTAAGCAAAAAAATTAATTAAAGTTAAATCTGAATAATCATAATTGTTTAAAGGAGACGAGATAATGCAAGTTTTAATTATCCAACATGTAAGTCAAGAAGGACCAGGCCTTATAGCTGAAATTTTTTCAAAGAAAGGATGGAAGTTAGATATTCGCGTAATGAATCAACCTGGAGCTATTTTACCTAAAACGGTGGCTGACTATAATGCTGTGATAATTTTGGGAGGGCCAATGGGAGCATATGAAGAAGAAAAGTACCCATATCTTTATCAAGAACAAGAACTTATACGCGATGCGATAGCAAGACGAATACCAGTGTTAGGAATATGTTTGGGAGGACAGCTTATTGCCAGGGCGTTGGGAGCAACAGTCAAACCTAACTCGATAAAAGAAATTGGGTGGTATAAAATACATTTGACAGAAGCAGGGAAAAGGGCTCTTCTTTTCGATGATTTACCAGAAGAATTTTGGACTTTTCAATGGCATGGAGATACTTTTGAACTGCCTGAAGGGGCTGTTCTCCTTGCAGAAGGTGAAACTTGTACTAACCAGGCTTTTGCTTATAAAGATTGTGCTTGGGCTTTACAATTTCATCCAGAAGTTACACCTATCATTGTCGGTTATTGGACTGAGATTTATAAAGAAGAACTTATAGATTTTGCTGGACCAGAAGCAGCGGATCAACTTAAAGAGGAGACAAAAAGGCTGTGGGAAAAAAATCGGGAAGTTTTTTCACGTTTTTGGGCGAATTTTTCCAGAATTTTAGATGTTTAGGGAAGGAACGGGAAGAAACACCACCACTTTTTACTTATAAAAAGTGGTGGTGTTTTTATTATTTAGGTGTTATTTTTTGCTCACTACATTATTTAATTGCAAAATTAACCTAAAAATAATTTATGAATTTTTCATATTAACATATTGCGAAATTAATAAAATGTATTATAATTAATATAACACTCACAATTTAGGATTGATAAGCATTTTACCACAATTTGAGGACAATTTTAAGCAGTAAACATTTTCGCTTTATGCAACTTTCAAAAAAAATATTGCATATAAAAATTTTTTAAGGGGGTTATAAAATGTTGAAGGAAGGTTATGTAAGAATACCTTCGGGATGTGCTATAAGTGGTATAATTGATCGCACTGGTCGTCTATTTTCAGGGCAATCTATAACAGATTCCATCGCGACAATGCATGATAGATCAAATGGTCTTGGAGGTGGTTTTGCTGCATATGGCATTTATCCTGATTTTAAAGATTATTTTGCATTTCATATGTTTTATGATGATTTGATAGCTAAACAGGAAACAGAAAATATTTTAAAGGCAGATTATGTAGTGGCTTTAGAAGAAAAAATACCAACGCGAAAAACGGCACATATTAAAAATGCACCATTAATTTACAGATATTTTGCTATACCAAAGCCAGAGAAATTGAAATTGTCAGAACTGGATGAGAATGAATTTACAATTAAATTTGTATTTAATATAAACAGCAATATACGGGGCGCTTATGTTTTTTCTAGCGGGAAAAATATGGGAGTATTTAAAGCGGTAGGTTATCCAGAAGATGTTGCAAATTTTTATAAATTGGAATCTTATAAAGGATATATGTGGCTGGCCCATGGTAGATTTCCAACAAATACACCAGGATGGTGGGGTGGTGCACATCCTTTTAATTTATTAAATATCTCTGTTGTTCACAATGGCGAGCTTTCTTCCTACGATACTAATCGTAAATATTTAGAAGAGTTTGGATATATTTGTACATTGCAAACTGATACAGAAGTTGCGGCATATATATTCGATCTTTTATTAAGAAAACATGGTTTACCAATAGAGCTTGCATGTAAAGTAGTTGCATCGCCTTTGTGGAAGCAGGTTGAGAGAATGTCGCCAAAAGAAAAATTTTTATACACTAACCTAAAAGTAATTTATGGGAGAGCATTACTAAATGGTCCATTTTCAATGATAATAGCATATGGAGATGGCTTTATAGCAATAAACGATAGAATTAAACTAAGGCCACTTACTGCTGCAAAAAAAGGCGATATGATATATGTAGCCAGCGAAGAGTCAGCAATAAGGCAAATATGCAAAAATCCGGAAAGCGTATGGATTCCTAGAGGTGGAGAACCTGTTATAGCTGAGCTCATACGTGATAACGAAAAAGAAATGTATTCTACAAAGGAGGTTACTGCATGAGTTTAAGCTATCTTACTCCAGAATTTAAAGTACTCAGAGATTACGATAAATGCATTAATTGTAAGGTTTGCATGAGGCAGTGTTCATTTGAAGTTCACAGTTATGATGAAGATCTAGATAAGATGGTTTCAAATGATATAAATTGTGTAAATTGTCAAAGGTGTGTTCTCTTGTGTCCAACACAAGCTCTTACAATTATTAAACATCCTCAAACATTTAAAGAACATGCTAATTGGACTTATGATGCTATAAGAGATATATACAGACAGGCAGAAACAGGTGGAGTTCTTCTGTCATCTATGGGAAATGATAGGCCTTATCCTGTATATTGGGATAAAATGGTTATAAATGCAAGTCAGGTTACAAACCCGTCTATAGACCCGTTGAGAGAACCTATGGAATTAAGGGTGTATTTAGGTAGAAAGCCTGATAGGATAGAAATAGAAGAAAACCTCAATGTTAAAACAAAAATGCCTCCTCAACTCAAACTTGAGACACCAATAATGTTTTCAGCAATGTCTTATGGATCAATAAGTTACAATGCTCATGCAGCTTTGGCAAGAGCTGCTGAAGAGCTTGGGATACTTTATAATACTGGTGAAGGAGGGCTTCATAAGGACTTCCGCAAATATGGGAAAAATACAATTGTACAGGTCGCATCAGGTCGTTTTGGTGTTGATAGAGAATACCTTAATACTGCGGCGGCTATTGAAATAAAAATTGGTCAAGGTGCAAAGCCTGGGATAGGTGGTCATTTACCCGGTGAAAAGGTGAGTGAAGATATCTCAGCAACAAGGATGATACCACCTGGAAGTGATGCTATATCTCCTGCACCGCATCACGATATTTATTCAATTGAAGACCTTGCGCAATTAATATATTCATTGAAGGAAGCTACCGATTATCAAAAACCTGTTGGTGTAAAAATTGCAGCAGTCAATAATGTTGCGGCAATAGCTTCGGGAATAGCGAGAGCTGGAGCAGATTATATAGCAATAGACGGATTTAGAGGTGGTACAGGGGCTGCTCCAAAGAGAATAAGGGATAATGTAGGAATTCCAATTGAATTTGCAATAGCTGCTGTAGATGCAAGACTCCGCTCTGAAGGTATAAGACATACAGTATCTTTAGTTGCAGCAGGTAGTATTAGAAACAGTGCGGATATAGTCAAAGCAATAGCTCTTGGTGCAGATGCTGTATACATTGCAACAGCTGCTTTGATTGCTTTGGGATGTCATATGTGCCAAAAATGCCATACTGGTAAGTGTAATTGGGGAATTGCTACACAAGATCCTAACCTTGTAAAAAGATTAAACCCTGAAATTGGATATAAACGTCTTGTTAACCTTGTTCAAGCATGGAGTCATGAGATAAAAGAAATGCTTGGTGGAATGGGTATAAATGATATTGAAAGTCTTAAAGGCAATAGGTTAATGCTTCGTGGGATAGGAATGACGCAGAAGGAACTTGATATACTTGGCATTCTTGCTGCCGGCGAATAGGAGGTATTTTTGTGAAAAAGGTTTATGTAAAAGAAGAAGTGTGCGTGGGATGTAGATTATGTGAAGTATACTGTATTACATCTCATTCAAAATATAAAGATGTTTTAAAAGCATATAAGTTGGAACCCCAAAGGCCGACGCCACGAATTGTTATAGAGGAAAATAGACCTGTATCTTTTTCGCTTCAGTGTAGGCATTGCGATGATGCGCCATGCGTTAAATCATGCATTACAGGAGCGATGCGAAAAGATCCATTAACAGGTGTTGTAACTTGTGACACAGATAAATGTGTTGGATGCTGGACTTGCGTGCTTGTATGTGAGTTTGGTGCAATCATAAGAGATGTAAATAATAAGGTTGCATCAAAATGTGACTTATGTGCTGAAGCAGGAGAACCGGCTTGTGTCAAGAATTGTCCTAATGAGGCACTTGTCTATAGTGAAGGAGGCATTTTTGTATGAGAATAGTAATAATTGGTAATTCTGTTGCAATGGTAGGTGCAGTAGAGGCAATAAGAAAATATGATACGAGTTCTGAAATAATTGTTATTTCAGATGAAACATATAACGTGTATTCAAGGCCCCTTATATCTTATTATCTTGGGAATTTAGTTTCTGAAGACAAAATGATATATAGAGAGAAAGATTTTTACCGCAAAAATAAAGTAGAAACTGTATTTGGTATTAAGGCTATTTCTATTGATGAAAGAAAAAAAGAAGTGCATCTTGAAAACGGAGACAGCATAAGTTTTGACAAACTTCTCATTGCAACGGGCGGGAAACCTATAATACCTCCAGTAGAAGGATTGAATAAAAAAAATGTTCATACTTTTATTAAAATGGACGATGCTAAAAAATTAAAGGAAGCTGCCAAGCCGGGTTCAAAAGCTGTAATTGTAGGGGGTGGTCTCATCGGATTCAAAGCAGCAGAAGGTCTTCACCATTTAGGGGTAGATGTAACAATAGTTGAACTTGCCGATAGAATTTTAAGTACAATTCTTGATGCAGAAGGAGCATCTTTGGTATCTCAAAGTCTTCAGAATGACGGCATAAAAATAATTACGGGAACAACGGTGGATAAAATCATAGGAGATGAATATGTTAAAGGGGTTTTGCTCAAAAATGGGCAGGAATTAGAAGCCGATAATCTTATTATCGCGATAGGTGTTGTGCCAAACGTTGATGTTGTAAAAAACACATCAATTTCTATAAACCGTGGTATTTTAGTAGATAACACTATGAAAACAAGCGTTGAAGATGTATATGCAGCAGGAGATGTAGCCGAAGGTTATGATATGCTTGTTGAGTCAAATAGGGTTGTGCCAATATGGCCAAATGGATACATGCAAGGGGAAATTGCAGGGCTTAACATGATTGGTATAAATAAAAGTTTTAAAGGAATTTTCCCTATGAACTCAATAGGTTATAAAAATACAAATATGATAACAGCTGGTATAACAAATCCACAGCAGCAGGAATTTGAGATTATCTCTAAAATTGATCATAACAGAAAGTATTATAAAAAATTTGTGGTAAAAGAAAATAGGTTAGTAGGATTTATATTAATTAATGATATTGATAGGGCTGGATTATTTACTGGGTTTATAAAAAACGAAACGGATATAACTCCATTTAAGAAGTATCTTTTAAATGATGATTTTGGATTCATATATTTGCCAAAAGAATTAAGAAAGGCAAAAATGCTTGACCTGGAGGTGGTATGATGAAAACCATAAATGCGTCAGGAATCTATTATAGAGACCTTAATGAAATAATTAAAGAGTTAGTTCGTGCTGGTGAAGATATAATTAATTTGAAAAATGTTAATGGTCAACGATATATAGGAGATAATCTATCTGGGACTACCAAAATAAATATCGAAGGTACACCTGGGAATGACATGGCAGCTTTTATGGATGGACTTACAATAGAAGTTTTTGGTAATGGACAGGATGCAATAGGAAATACAATGAACGATGGGAATATTATTATACATGGACATGCAGGTGATGTCGTTGGTTACGGGATGAGGGGTGGATCTATCTATATAAAAGATAATGTTGGTTATAGAGTTGGCATACACATGAAAGAATACAAAGATAAAGTTCCTGTAATAGTTATTGGAGGAAGTGCGGGAGACTTCTTTGGTGAATATATGGCAGGTGGATGCATGATTGTACTGAACTTAAAAAATGATGAAAATATAGTTGGAGAATATTGTGGTACAGGGATGCACGGAGGAGTTATATATTTGAGAGGAGATGTAGAAGACTATAAACTTGGGAAAGAGGTTATTAAGGAAAAGATAGATGACAAAGATTACGCGTTTATCCAAAAGTATGTTGAAAATTTTTGTCAATATTTTGATTATGATTTTCAAAAGATTATGAATCATTCTTTTGTCAAGTTGCATCCGATAGGCAAAAGGCCCTATGGAAATATGTATGCATAAAATTATTTTAATTCTTTTGGATTTGTGGTATAATTAGTTTAGACAATTTAGACAAAACTTAATATGACAAGTGCTAGGGGAGCCATAAATGGCTGAGAGGGGATTTGTTCCCGACCCTTTGAACCTGAACAGGGTAATGCCTGCGCAGGGAAGCACGTTTTACGAAGTTTGTAAAAAGTGCTCACCTGAACAGGTGAGCATAATTTATTATTTTGGAGGTGGTCATATGAAGTTAGTCCTTACTATTGCCGGTTCTGACTCTGGGGGAGGAGCAGGTATACAGGCAGATTTAAAGACTTTTTCAGCACATGGAGTATACGGCATGAGTGTCATTACTTCAATAACAGCGCAAAATACCATGGGGGTTTTAGGGATTGAGGATGTAAGTCCTGATATGGTGTATTTGCAGATGAAGGCAATTTTTGAGGATTTGTATCCCGATGCAGTGAAGATAGGCATGGTATCTAATGAAGACATTATTAAGATGATTGCAAAAGGATTAAAAGATTACAATGTAAAAAATGTTGTGCTGGACCCTGTCATGATTTCAAAGAGTGGAAGCTATTTATTGAAGCCGGAAGCAGTGGAGGCTTTGAAAAAGGAATTGATTTCTTTAAGCCTTGTAGTTACGCCAAATCTTATGGAGGCAGGAGAATTAATTGGAAAAGAAATTAAAAATATATCGGATATGAAGGAAGCGGCTAAGAAAATTCTAGATTTTGGGGCAAAAGCAGTAATTGTAAAAGGTGGACATCTTACAGGAGATGCTTTAGATGTGTTTTACGATGGAAAAGAGTTTTATGAAATTACATCAGAGAGGATTGATACTAAAAACACTCATGGTACAGGCTGTACATTTTCTTCAGCTATAGCTGCCAATATCGCTTTAGGCTATGATTTAGTTGAATCAATAAAAAGAGCGAAAGCATACATTACAGGGGCTATAAAACATTCATTGGCCATAGGGCATGGAGTAGGTCCCACCAACCATTTTTGGAATATAAAAATAAGGGAGGTGTGAGATATGGACTTAACCCTTTATGCTATAACGGATAGGTCTTACATAAAGGATATGGATATTGCTGACGCAGTAGAATTAGCAATAAAAGGCGGTGCAACAGTAATTCAACTGAGGGAAAAAGACATATCAAGTAGGGAATTTTATGAAATTGCTCTTAAAGTTAAAGAAGTGACAAAAAGAAATAAAATTCCTCTCATTATTAACGACAGAGTGGATATAGCTTTGGCGGTGGATGCAGATGGAGTTCACGTTGGACAGGAGGATTTGCCAGCAGATGTTGTAAGGAGAATGATAGGTCCTCATAAAATAGTAGGGGTATCAGCGAGGACAGTGGAAGAAGCTTTAAAAGCACAAAGGGATGGAGCGGATTATTTAGGGGTAGGTGCGGTGTTTAAGACTCCAACAAAGCCGGAAGCGGAAGCCATTGGAATAGAAGGGCTGAAAAAGATAAAAGAGACAGTCATTATTCCCGTAGTTGCAATAGGAGGTATAACGAAGGATAATGCTTATGAAGTCATGTTAAAGTCGGGAGTAGACGGGATATCTTCAGTTTCAGCTGTATTTTATGGGGATATAGAAAACAATACAAGAAAACTTTTGGAGGTTATAGCAAAAGCGATAAACGATAGGAGGAATTTGAAATGAAAAAAGAATTGTTGAAAATTTTAAGAGAGAAAAAGCCTTTAGTTCACCATATTACAAATATAGTTACTGTCAATGATTGTGCGAATATAACACTGGCTATAGGAGCACTGCCAGTCATGGCACATGCCTTGGAAGAAGTAGAAGAAATGGTAAGTGCAGCAGATGTTTTAGTTTTAAATATAGGTACTCTTACAAATGAACAAGTAGAAGCGATGATAAAGGCAGGGAAGGCTGCAAATAGACTTAAAGTACCAGTTATATTAGACCCTGTTGGAGCGGGAGCTACGAAGCTTAGGACACAAAGCTCAAAAAAGATATTAGAAGAGGTAAAAATTTCTGTGATAAAAGGGAATAGTGCTGAGATTTCAATACTTGCAGGTAAAGGTGGGAAGATACGCGGTGTAGAGTCTCAAGGCGGAGCAGATGATATTTCTGAAGCTGCAAAAGATTTAGCAAACGCGTACAATGTTGTAGTAGCAGTGTCAGGTGTTACTGACATAATTACTGATGGAAAAAGAATTGCGTATGTAAAAAATGGACATCCTATGATGGGTACTATCACCGGCACAGGCTGTATGCTTACCTCTGTAGTAGCAAGCTTCTGCGGAGTATGTGAAGATTATTTTGAAGCTACAGTAGAAGCTTTTGTAGCTTTTGGAATAGCAGGGGAAAGAGCTGCTCAAAGCAGTAATGTCAAAGGGCCCGGCAGTTTTAAAGTGACATTTTTTGATGAGATATATAATCTTACGCCGGAGATAATAGAAAAAGATAAAAAAATAACTATCTCATAAATTTACTTTAAGAAAGCAGGTGTGAATTATGAAAATTAAAAATTTTACCCTTTTTCTAATATGGGCAGGTGCAGCAATTTCAATTGCTGAAATTTATACAGGTTCCCTATTTGCACCTCTGGGTTTAACTAAAGGTTTGTTGGCTATTTTAATAGGTCATATTATTGGTACCTTATTTTTTTCACTGGGGGGTCTTATGTCATATATCCTTAACTTGCCAGCAATAAAATCAACAAAAGTTGTTTTAGGCAATAAGGGTACAGTTTTTTTAGGGGCATTAAACATTTTGCAATTGATTGGATGGACAGCAGTCATGATTATACAATCAGCAAAAGCTTTTAATGGTGCCATTGGTATGTCTGTTGGTGTAGGAATACTTTTTGTAGGCATATCTGTTTTATTATGGTCACTATTTTTTGAAAGTGAAGCATACTGGGTAAATAACATTGCAGTAATATTGTTGTTTATATTGACTATTGGTGTTGTAGTATTTTTAAAGGGCGGGGAAATTTTAACACCAGAAGGTAGCATGAGTTTTGTAGATGCAATCGAACTTGCCGTTGCTATGCCTGTATCATGGCTGCCTTTAGTAGGAGATTATACGATCAACAGTGAAAATAGAAAATCTAGCTTTATGTATACATTTTTAGGTTATTTTATTGCAAGCTGTTTTATGTATTTTATAGGTCTTTTTGTTTCCTTAAAGACGGGAGGAAAAGATATAATTTCATATTTTGCATCAATAAAATCTGGGTTTGTACCATTGCTAATAATACTCTTATCAACAGTAACAACCACTTTTATGGATGTATACTCTGCTGCGATATCTACAATGGCAGTTATTAAAACAAGGCTCAGTAAAAAAGAGCTATTAGTAGTTTATTCGCTGATAGGTATCATAGCAGCATATTTGTTTCCAATTGATAAATATCAAAACTTTTTATATGCTATCGGTAGTGTATTTATTCCAGTATACACAGTAGTTTTTGTAGGCTTCTTTATATTAAAATATGAAGAAAGTGGGCACCTTAATATTCCTGCAGCTGTATCATCTATCATTGGAATTATTACGTATAATTACATGGTATATAATGGTACTTCATTATTGAAATGGTATCTAACTCCTACTATAACAACAATATTTTTGACTGCTTTGATTTATACTGTAACACAAACTTTTTTTAAGAGAAAAGAGAAAATTTTGTGATTGATGAAATTTTAAAACTTTTAAGCGAGTTTGACCTAGCTCACTTCACAAACGTGAATGACTGTTTTAGACATGCTTGAGGGGATAAAATCCTTGTTTATCAAGTTTTAGAGGCGTCCTTGACATATTAAAAAAACTTTGATAAAATGGTCTTGCGTAAACTCTTAATCGTGGGGCTGGGATTCGAGTCCCTAATGGCGCACCGTTTTAATATGCGGGCATGGCGGAACTGGCAGACGCGCCAGACTTAGGATCTGGTGGGGTTACCCGTGGGGGTTCAAGTCCCTTTGCCCGCACCAATGAAAATTTCAAATAGGGGAATATATGCTTGACAGAAAAATAATGCAGCAAGCATTATTTTTTTTGCATAAAATTATGACAGCGTAAGTTTGATTCACCGTTTTTTTATGTTATAATATTATAAGTTTAGAAGAGTTATACGAAAGAAAGAGAATAGGAGGATATACTTAATGGGTGCGAGTCTTAAAAAATTAGAGAAAAGTGTTGCGACGATTGAACTTACAATACCAAGTGAAAAGTTTGAAGAGGGTTTAAATTTTGCTTTTAAAAAGAATGCATCTAAATTTAATGTGCCCGGCTTTAGAAGAGGAAAGGCTCCGAGAGTAATTGTAGAAAGATATTATGGTGAAGGTGTCCTTTACGAAGATGCTGTAGAGTATGTTTTTGACGAAGCGTACAAGGAAGCTCTTAAAACGTTTGATTTAGAGCCAGTAGATTATCCGGATATTAACATTTTACAAATTGGCAAAGGAAAAGACTTGATTTTAGAAGCAACTGTACCTGTCATGCCTGAGGTAGAGCTAGGTGAATATAAAGGCATAGAAATTGAAAAAATAGAGTATGATGTGTACGATGGGGATGTAGAATACGAATTAGAAAAATTAAGAGAGCAAAATGCAAGAATTATACCTATTGAAGGAAGAGCAGCTGAAAGTGGAGATATTGCTGTAATAGACTTTGAAGGGTTTATTGACGGTGAACCTTTTGAAGGCGGTAAAGCTGAAAATTACGAATTAGAATTAGGTAGCAATACTTTTATTCCCGGGTTTGAGGACCAAATAATAGGCCACAATGTAAATGAGACTTTTGATGTAAATGTTACTTTCCCTGAAGATTATAGAGTGGAAGAATTAAGAGGCAAATCAGCTGTTTTTAAAGTCACTCTTAAGGCTTTAAATAAAAAAGAGCTGCCAGAGTTAGACGATGAATTTGCAAAAGATGTAAGTGAATTTGAGACATTAGAAGAGTTAAAAGCCGACATAAGAAAAAAATTAGAAGAGAAAAATAAGTTAGAAGCAGAAAATGAGATGAAAGAAAAAGCAGTAATGAAAGTTGTGGAAAACGCAAAAGTTGATATACCAGATGTTATGGTGGAAAGGCAAATAGATATTTCTTTGAGGGATTTAGATTATAATTTGAGATATCAAGGGTTAGATTTAAATAGCTATTTATCAATTACAGGGAAGAGCTTAGAAGATTTAAGAAAAGAGATGTGGGATGGAGCTTTAAACAGAGTAAAAACTCAACTTGTCATAGACAAAATTGCCAAAGCGGAAAATATTCAAGTTACAGAGGAAGAATTAGAAAGTAAATTAAAAGAGATGGCAGCGAATTACAGAATAAATTTGGAAGAATTCAAGAAAAGTCTTACTGAAAGCCAGATAAACAGCATAAAAGAGGATATAGCTTATTATAAGACGATTGACTTTATTTTCAGTGAGTGTAAAATAATAAGTAAAGAGGAGTGATTATTATGAGTCTTGTACCTATTGTTGTAGAGCAGACAAATAGAGGTGAACGTTCTTACGATATATTTTCTCGCCTTTTGAAAGACAGAATTGTATTTTTAGGAGAAGAAATAAATGATACTACAGCAAGTTTAGTTATTGCACAGCTTTTGTTCTTGGAAGCTGAAGACCCTGATAAAGACATCTGGCTTTATATAAATAGTCCAGGAGGCTCGATAACAGCAGGTTTTGCCATTTATGACACAATGCAGTATATAAAACCGGATGTAGTGACTCTATGTGTTGGAATGGCGGCATCGATGGCTGCATTTTTACTGGCAGCAGGTGCGAAAGGGAAAAGATTTGCACTTCCTAATAGCGAAATAATGATACATCAGCCTTTAGGAGGCATGCAGGGGCAAGCTACTGACATTAAAATTCATGCTGAAAGGATATTAAAATTAAGAGATAAGTTGGATAAAATACTTGCAGAAAATACGGGGCAGCCTATTGAAAAGATAAAGGCAGATACTGAGAGGGACTTTTTCATGGACGCGGAGGATGCGAAAGCGTATGGCATTATAGACGAGGTTCTCATCAGGAATAAAAGATGATGCCCCAAAAGAGGTGAAATTATGGCCAAATATGATAATCAAAAACAACTAAAGTGTTCTTTTTGCGGGAAGACACAGGACCAGGTAAAGAGGCTAGTTGCAGGGCCTGGTGTATATATTTGTGATGAATGCATTGAACTTTGTCAAGAAATTATAAATGAAGAATTTGAAGAAGACATTGATATGGGAATTGGAGAACTTCCTAAGCCAAAGGAAATAAAAGAATTTCTTGACCAATATGTAATTGGGCAGGAAAAAGCTAAAAAAGCTTTAGCTGTTGCTGTTTACAATCATTACAAGAGAATTAACAGCAGGATAAAGCCAGACGATGTAGAACTTCAAAAGAGCAATATTTTACTTTTAGGTCCCACAGGTTCTGGGAAAACCTTATTGGCTCAGACACTGGCAAAACTTCTAAATGTTCCTTTTGCAATAGCTGATGCAACTTCTCTAACTGAGGCTGGATATGTAGGTGAAGACGTAGAGAATATACTTTTAAAGCTCATACAAGCAGCAGATTATGACATAGAAAAAGCTGAAAAAGGTATAATTTATATTGACGAAATAGATAAAATAGCGAGAAAGTCAGAAAATCCTTCTATTACTCGTGACGTCTCAGGAGAAGGCGTACAACAGGCTTTGTTAAAAATTTTAGAAGGGACCATTGCAAATGTGCCGCCACAAGGTGGAAGAAAACATCCTCATCAAGAGTTTATACAAATTGACACAACTAATATATTGTTTATATGTGGTGGCGCTTTTGAAGGCATAGAAAAAATAATAGAATCCCGAATAGGGAAAAAGAGCTTAGGATTTGGAGCAGAAGTACAGAGCAGAAAAGAAAAAGACTTAAGCGAAATTTTAAGTCATATAATGCCACAGGACCTTCTTAAATTCGGTATGATACCAGAGTTTATAGGAAGGGTGCCAATAGTAGTTACATTAGACCCATTGAGTAAGGATGACTTAGTAAGAATTTTGACAGAGCCCAAAAATGCGCTGACAAAACAATACGAAAAATTGTTTGAATTAGATGGTGTAAAGCTTGAATTTGATAAGAAAGCTTTAGGGCTCATTGCAGATATGGCTTTAGAGAGAAAGACCGGCGCAAGAGGATTAAGGGCAATCTTAGAGGAAATTATGTTGGATGTGATGTACGAAATACCATCCAGTGACAACATAGAAAAGTGTATAATTACAGAGGAGACGGTACTAAAGAAAGCTCCGCCAACATTGGTTTACTCAGATGCTCAAAAAGCCAAAAAGAAAATAAAAAAGACGGAGTCTGTTTCGTAAAAAATAGAGAATTTTTACATCAATCCCCCTTCTCCTTCACATACTAAAATAGTGAATGGGAAGGGGGCTTGGTTATATTGCATAAAAGAGGGTGAAGATATGACAGAAAAAAAGTATATATTGCCAATGATTCCTTTAAGAGGATTAACTATTTTTCCATATATGGTGCTTCATTTTGATATAGGAAGAGAAAAGTCAATTAGGGCTTTGGAAGAAGCTTTTATGAAAAATCAGTTAATATTTGTTACAACGCAAAAAGAAGCTGAGATAGAAGACCCTTCTATTGACGACGTCTACAAAGTTGGCACTATTACAAAAGTCAAACAAATGTTAAAACTGCCAGGAGAACTTATAAGAGTTTTGGTAGAAGGGATAAGCCGTGCTGAAATTCAGCAAGTGACAAAAGATGATGAATTTTTTGAAGTAGAAGTTATAGAAAAAGAAGAGCAAAAAGAAATTGAAAAGACATCAGAGCTTGAAGCTTTAATGAGAAGTGTTATTTCTGCTTTTGAAGAATATGTAAATATGACTTCGAGACTGCCCATAGATAGCTTATACAGTGTAATAAGCATAGAAGAGCCTGGAAGACTTGCAGACATGATTGCGGCTCATATATCTTTAAATACGAGTCAAAGTCAACAGCTTTTGGAGTGTTTTGATGTAAATAAAAGGTTAGAAACTCTTTTAGGGTTTTTAATGAAAGAATTAGAAATACTAAACATTGAAAAAGAGATAAATGCCAAAGTTAGAAGTCAAATTGACAAATTACAGAAGGAATATTATTTAAGAGAACAGTTAAAAGCTATAAAAGCTGAATTAGGAGAGACAGATGAGGTTGATCAAGAGATTGAGGAGTATGAAAAGAAATTAAATGAAAAAGATTTACCCGAAGAGGTTAGAAAGAAGGCGAAAGAGGAATTAAAACGCCTTTCTAAAATGGCGCCTGGTTCTGCAGAAGCTTCTGTAGTGAGGACATATTTGGATTGGATTTTGGATTTACCTTGGAATTACGAAACAGAAGATATTTTAGATTTAAAAAGAGCACAAAAAATATTGGATGAGGACCATTACGGCTTAAAGAAAGTAAAAGAAAGGATAATAGAGTTTTTAGCAGTTAGAAGCTTTTACAACAAAATTAAAAGTCCTATTTTATGTCTTGTAGGTCCTCCAGGTGTTGGTAAGACTTCATTGGGCAGGTCTATAGCACGGGCTATGAACAGAAAATTTGTCAGATTATCTCTTGGTGGAGTGAGAGATGAAGCAGAAATAAGGGGACATAGGCGTACCTACGTTGGAGCTATACCAGGAGGTATTATAAATTCCATAAAAATAGCTGGTTCAAAAAATCCTGTGTTTTTACTAGATGAAATAGACAAAATGAGCTCAGACTTTAGAGGAGACCCTGCTTCTGCAATGCTTGAAGTTCTTGACCCAGAACAAAACTCCACTTTTAGAGACCATTACCTTGATTTGCCTTTTGACCTTTCAAAGGTATTGTTTATAACAACGGCTAATACGGTAGATACTATACCGGCGCCTCTTTTAGATAGAATGGAAGTTATATATGTTTCTGGATATACTGAAGAAGAAAAACTTCACATTGCAAAAGATTATTTAATACCTAAGATTTTAAAAGAACATGGGGTGCCAGATAACAAGATAATAATCCAAGAATCTGCCATTTACGGAATAATTTCAGAATATACTCGTGAAGCAGGAGTAAGAGGCTTAGAAAAGAATTTATCGCAAATTATAAGGAAAGCTATAAAGAAGATAGTTGAAGAAAATGCACAAGTAATAAAAGTTGGAAAGAGAAATTTACAGTCTTACCTGGGCAAACCTGTTTACCGCCCTGACAAAGCAAATCAAAAAGACGAAATAGGGATAGTTTTTGGACTTGCATGGACAAGGGTAGGAGGAGAAATTTTAACTGTAGAAGCTTCCATAATGCCAGGAAGTGGCAAACTCAATCTTACAGGGCAATTAGGTGACGTAATGAAAGAATCTGCCCAAGCTGGCTTTAGCTATATAAGGGCAAATGCCGAGAAACTGAATATAGATAAAGATTTTTACAAAAATGTCGATATACATATACACGTGCCTGAAGGTGCAATTCCAAAAGATGGTCCTTCAGCGGGAATAACTATGGTTACTGCTATGGTGTCTGCTCTCAAAAAAGTTCCTGTAAAAAAAGATGTAGCTATGACAGGAGAAATAACTTTAACGGGCAAAGTTCTTCCCATTGGAGGAGTAAAGGAAAAAGTTTTAGCAGCCCATAGAGCAGGAATAGGGAAAGTAATACTTCCTCAAGAAAATAAAAGGGATTTAGATGAAATCCCTCAAAGTGTAAAGCGAAAATTAGAATTCAAGTTTGTGGAAAAGATTGATGAGGTCCTTGACCTTGCCTTGGTTAAGGAGGGCTTTTATGAAAATTAAAATTGTGGAATTTGTCCGTTCTGCTTTTAATGAGGAACAGTATCCTAAAGATAATCTTCCTCAAATAGTGATTGTCGGGAGGTCAAACGTAGGTAAGTCTACATTGATAAATACTGTATTAAATAGAAAAAACCTTGCAAAGACAAGTTCTAGGCCAGGGAAAACTCGAGGTATAAACTTTTATTTAATAAATAACAAATTTTATTTAGTAGATTTGCCTGGATATGGTTATGCAAAAGTCTCAAAAGAGATGAAAAAACAATGGGCACATAATATAGAAATTTTCCTCAATACCTCCAAAAATTTACGTCATGGATTGTTTTTAATAGACATACGAAGAAATCCAACTGAAGACGACTTTTTAATGATAAATTGGTTTAAGCATAAAAATTTACCTTTTACTGTAGTGCTGACTAAAGCGGATAAAGTAAATAAATCAGAAGCCCAAAAAGCAGTGGAGGATATTTGTAAAATTTTTAACATTAAACAAGAAAAGGTTATAACATTTTCTGCGTTAGAAAAAATAGGAGTATCACAAGTGTTATCAATTTTTGAGATGTATGCTTGAAAAATGAGCTTTTGTGTGAAATTTACTAATAAGGGGAGCGATCTGTTAAATTTTTGATAATTTGCTTGTTAATAAAGAATTTTAGGTGTACTAAACAGTTTGTATTAAACATTTATAAAAGATATAATTTAATTAACTATTGATAAAAATTTCGCTTTTGTTTTTTTTATTGGAGGGATAGTATTAATGAAGGGTGTATTGGAGAGCAAGATTAATGAAGAAATGATAAAACTCACAAAAGAGGCAATTGGAAGAGGGGCAGAGGCTGCAAAAACTCGCATCTGTGATGATATGATTATTGTTAGGCTTAGTAAATCTTTGACTCATGAAGAAATGCAAATTATTTCGACAGAAGAAGGCAAAAAACTTTTGAAACAGTTAAGAGAATTGCTAGATGAGATATTAAAGCCTAAGTTTCAAGAGATGATACTAAGACTTACAGGTTGCAATGTCATAAGTATTTATAAGGATGTTAATCCCCAAAAAGGAGAATATGTATATATGTTTATACTGGACAAAAACTTAGAAGATGAACTAAGAGGTAGATAAAGGAAACATATAGGAAGTAAATTAGAGTATAAAATTATCGTAAGATTCATTAATTAACGGGTCAATATTTCCGATGTACAAATATTTTGTATCAAAAGTTTTTGAGTTGAAAATTTTACATTAAAGGTTTATAATTATACGTGTTGAGGGTATGTAAAAGGGAGGTGAATTGAGTGGAAATAGAACCTTCGGTAGTGTTTACAATACCTTTATTTGGCGGCATACCCATTACAATGACAGTCGTAGTTGAGTGGATTATAATGGCAGTATTGATTGTTGCTGCCGCAGTAGTTACAAAAGGATGGAAGCTTGTTCCTGAGGGTGCACAAAATGTTATAGAGCTTATGGTGGAGGGATTTAATAAATTTGTGGAAGGTGCTTTAGGAGAGCATTGGAGAGATTACGCTCCTTATTTAGGAACTGTAGCAGCTTTTTTGATTTTAGCCAACACTATAAGCATTTTTGGCTTAACACCTCCTACTAAAGATATTAGTACAACTTCAGCCCTTGCCATTATGTCGATTACTACTGTTATTATAGCTTCCATAAGGGCAAGAGGGTTTAAAGGGTACGTAAAACACTTTTTTAAGTCTCCTATAAACCTTTTTATTAATGTTTTGGATTTATTTACAAGGCCTTTGTCGCTGGCAGCCCGACTTTTTGGCAACATATTTGCAGCAGTTACAATAATGGAACTTATTGAAAGGGCTGTGCCAATAGTAGTCCCTGCAGTATTTAGTTTGTATTTTGACCTTTTTGATGGCCTTTTACAAATGTTAGTATTTGTGTTTTTGACGATGCTATATATTGAAGAAGCTATAGAATAATGTATAATAAAAGTAAGGAAATGATTAAAAAATTTTAATAAAATACAAACGAAAAGGAGAGGATTTAAATGGATTTATTAGCTATAGGAGCAGGTATTGCTGCATTAACAGGTATAGGCGCAGGTATTGGTATAGGCCTTGCGACAGGAAAGGCGGTTGAAGCTGTATCAAGACAGCCTGAAGCGAGAGGAAGCATAATGCAGCTTCTTTTATTAGGAGGTGCTCTTGCAGAGGCAACAGCCATTTACGGCTTGTTGGTAGCATTCCTTATAATAATATTAAAGCCGTAAGTGTAAGACAAATTTCCTAATGAAAGAAGGGAAAAAAGTTGGGCCTTTTTAACATCTGGACTTTTATTATTACAATAATCAACTTGTTGGTTCTTTATTATATATTAAAAAAGCTTTTGTTTAAACCTGTGACACAATTCCTTGAAAATAGAGAAAATAAGATCAAATCTTCTTTAGAAGAAGCAGAAAAGGAGAGGCAAGAGGCTTACAACTTAAAAGCAAAGTACGAAGGAATATTGCAAAATGCTGACAATGAAGGGAAAGCTATAATTGAGAGGGCACAGAAGTTTGCGGAAGATAAAGCAAACAAGATTATTGATGATGCTAATAAAGAAGCCAAAGCTATATTAGATAGAGCTAAAGAAGAAGCAACTTTGGAAAAGATTAAGGCAATGCACGATTTAAGAATAGAATTATCCCAATTAGTCATTGATGCCGCTTCTCGCGTTTTAGAGAAAAAACTTCCAATTGATGATGAAGACATCATCAATGAAGTCATTGAGGAGGCAGGGGCATCATGGCGCAAGTAGTTGCGAAACGGTATGCTTATGCCCTCTTTGATGTAGCAAAGCAGCGAGATAAAGTGAAAGAATATTATGATGGATTAGAAAAAGTAATTGAAATTCTTCAAATTGGCAAAGTAAAACAAATTTTTAACAATAAAAGTATTAATAAAACCCAAAAAATAGAGTTTATAGAGCAAATTTTGAAAGATGTTGATAAAGAGATAGTAAATTTTATAAAAGTGATAATATCAAAGCACAGAGAAGACATGATTGAAGAAATTGGTGAGCAATTTAGAAATTTATATAAAGAGTATTTTAATATTGTAGATGTAAAAGTCGTTTCTGCATATCCTCTAAAAGAAGACGTATTGCAAAAACTCCAAGAAAAACTAGAGAAAAAGTTAGAAAAACACATAACTATCGAGCCAATAGTTGATAAAAGCATATTAGGGGGTTTAAAACTTATTATTGGAAATACCGTAATTGATGGTTCAATAAAAGCAAGGTTTACTGCACTTCTAAAAAATATGCAACAAGCCGTGTAAAATGAGTTAAGAAGGTGAAAAAGTATGGGCATAAGACCTGAAGAAATAAGTTCAGTAATAGAAGAAAAAATAAAAAATTTTGATTTCAACCTTGAAACACAAGAAATTGGCCATGTTATCCAATCAGGTGATGGAATAGCTAAAATTTATGGTCTTGACAATGCTATGTACGGAGAAATGGTGGAGTTTGAAAGCGGAGTCGTTGGGATGGTCTTAAATCTTGAAGAAGATACAGTTGGTGTTGTTGTCCTTGGAGACCCTGAAAAAGTTAAAGAAGGGGATATAGTAAAAAGAACAGGAAAAATCATGGAAGTGCCTGTAGGAAAAGAAATGTTAGGAAGAGTAGTAAATCCTTTAGGAGAGCCTATTGATGGTAAAGGACCAATAAACTATGAAGCCAAACGCCCCATTGAATATCCCGCTCCACCAATAGTCAGAAGGAAATCTGTTGATACGCCTTTACAGACAGGTATTTTAGCTATAGATTCTATGATTCCAATAGGAAGAGGGCAGAGAGAATTAATAATAGGAGATAGGCAGACAGGTAAAACTGCTATTGCTATAGATACTATAATAAATCAAAAGGACAAAGGTGTATATTGTATATACGTGGCCATAGGACAAAAAGCTTCCACTGTTGCAGGAATTGTTAATATGCTTGAAAAACATGGAGCTATGGAATATACAACAGTTGTTGCATCAACTGCCAGTGATTCAGCAGCTCTTCAATATATTGCACCTTATGCAGGATGTGCCATGGGAGAGCATTTTATGTACCAGGGTAAAGACGTACTGGTAGTTTATGATGACCTTTCAAAGCATGCTATTGCTTATAGAACTATATCCTTGCTTTTGAGGAGGCCACCGGGAAGAGAAGCATACCCTGGCGATGTATTTTACCTTCATTCAAGACTTCTTGAACGTTCTGCAAGACTTGCAGATGAATACGGGGGAGGTTCTTTGACGGCTCTTCCTATTGTGGAAACATTGGCAGGGGATATATCTGCATATATTCCAACAAACGTAATTTCTATTACAGATGGACAGATATATCTTGAGTCAGAGCTTTTCTATTCAGGAATAAGACCTGCTATAAATGTAGGACTGTCTGTATCCCGTGTCGGTGGGGCTGCACAAATAAAGGCGATGAAAAAAGTAGCTGGTCGATTAAGGTTGGAACTTTCTCAATATAGAGAATTGCAAGTTTTTGCGCGATTTGGGTCTGACTTAGACAAAGCAACCCTTGAAGTTTTAAGACAAGGGGAAAGAATTGTTGAAATCACAAAGCAACCTCAATATCAGCCAATGCCAGTAGAAGATCAAGTAATAGCTATATATACTGTAATGAATAGATATGTTGCTGATATCGAGGTGGAACAAGTTAGACCTTTTGTAAAAGGACTTTTAGAATTTTTGGATATAAATTATCCCGAAATAAAGCAGTCAATAAGAGACACAAAAGATTTAACTTCCGAGACAGAGGAAAAATTAAAAGCTGCAATTTTGGAGTACAAAGAAAAGTACGCCGCAAAGGGTGATAGTTAATGGGAAAAAGAGATATAGCCTTGCGCATTAAAAGTGTCAAAGAAACACGAAAAATTACGAGAGCTATGTATTTAATTTCAGCGTCAAAGTTTCAAAAGGCAAAAGTCATGTTGGACAATGTAAGGCCATATTACCATAAGGTTCAGCTTACAATGAAAGATATATTGCTTCATACAGGGGAAGTTACCTCTCATTATCTTGAAAGAAAAGAAGATGATAAAAAGAATAAGAAAAAATCTGTAATAGTTGTAACAGGAGACAAAGGCCTTTGCGGTGCTTACAATCACAATATCATAAAAACAACTCAAGAACTAATTGGAAAAGAAGAAGTAAACTTGATGGTAATAGGAGAAGTTGGAAGACGTTACTTCATCAAAAAAGGATATAATGTAGATATAGAATTTCTTTATACCGCTCAAAATCCTACAACAGCTTCAGCAGGAGAAATAACAGATATTATACTAA
Source organism: Thermoanaerobacter uzonensis DSM 18761 (assembly GCF_900129115.1). Classification (NCBI taxonomy): domain Bacteria; kingdom Bacillati; phylum Bacillota; class Clostridia; order Thermoanaerobacterales; family Thermoanaerobacteraceae; genus Thermoanaerobacter; species Thermoanaerobacter uzonensis. The sequence continues at coordinate 281,582 of NZ_FQUR01000007.1, forward strand.
ATGCTTACAATAAAGGGCTTACAGATGAAATATCTATTGTTTATACTGAAATGCAAGGACTTGTACAAAAGGTAAAGGTTCTAAGACTTTTACCTTTAGATATTGACAACTTTATGGCGTTAGCTAATGAAGGAGAAGAGACTGAAGAAGAAGTAGTAATTGACAGTGACATGATATACGAGCCTTCTGCTACAGAGGTTTTTAACGTACTTGTTCCTGAGTATATCAAAGGTCTCATATACAGTATACTTGTTCAAGCATTTGCTTCAGAGCATTTTGCAAGGATGATAGCAATGGATGGTGCAACGTCAAATGCTGATAAGATGATAAACAGGCTTACTTTAGAGTATAATAAACTGAGGCAAGCTTCTATTACTCAGGAAATTTCAGAAATAATCGCAGGGGCATCTGTATAAAAGGAGATGATAAATTGAAGAAGGGGTATATTACACAGGTTATTGGTCCTGTTGTTGATATAAAATTTGAAGGAGAACTTCCTCCTATAAATAGTGCCATCAAAATTCCTATAGAAGACAGAGAGTTAGTTGTAGAAGTATCTCAGCACATAGGGGACAATATAGTAAGGTGTGTTGCAATGGCCTCAACTGATGGCTTAAAAAGAGGCATGGAATGTATAGATACAGGTGGGCCTATAATGGTCCCTGTTGGGAAAGGGACTTTAGGCAGAATGTTTAACGTATTAGGCCAGCCAATTGACGAGTTAGGAGAAGTCAAAGATGTAAAATACATGTCAATTCACAGAAAGGCGCCTCCTTTTGAAGAACAAAGCCCTGCTACTGAAATTTTGGAGACAGGTATTAAAGTAATAGACTTACTTACTCCTTATCCAAAGGGTGGCAAAATAGGGCTTTTTGGTGGGGCTGGCGTTGGTAAAACTGTTTTGATAATGGAACTAATACGAAATGTCGCTATAGAACATGGTGGTTACTCAATTTTCACCGGTGTTGGTGAAAGGTCCCGTGAAGGAAATGAATTGTGGCATGAAATGCATGAATCAGGAGTTATAGACAAAACCGCTTTTGTATTTGGACAGATGAATGAGCCGCCAGGAGCTAGAATGAGAGTAGGTCTTGCAGGGCTTACAATGGCAGAGTATTTTAGAGATGAAGAACACCAAGATGTGCTTTTATTTATAGATAACATCTTCAGATTTGTTCAGGCAGGTTCAGAAGTTTCGGCACTTTTAGGAAGAATGCCTTCTGCTGTTGGTTATCAACCTACTTTGGCAACAGACTTGGGACTTTTGCAAGAGAGAATTACTTCTACAAAGAAAGGGTCTATTACATCAGTTCAGGCTGTTTATGTACCTGCAGATGACCTTACTGACCCTGCTCCGGCTACCACCTTTACTCACTTGGATGCGACAACTGTTTTGTCAAGAAGCATTGCTGAAATGGGAATATATCCTGCCGTGGACCCGCTGGATTCTACTTCTCGTATATTAGAGCCTCATATAGTAGGAGAGGAACATTACTCTGTAGCAAGGAAAGTTCAGGAAATTTTACAGAGATATAAAGAACTTCAGGATATAATTGCTATATTGGGTATGGAAGAGCTTACAGAGGAAGATAAACTCATAGTTTACAGAGCAAGAAAGATACAGAGGTTTTTATCACAGCCTTTCTTTGTAGCAGAAACTTTTACTGGAACACCTGGCAAATATGTGCCGCTGAAAGAGACGATAAGAGGATTTAAGAAAATTGTAGAGGGAGAAATGGACGATATCCCAGAGGCTGCTTTCTACATGGTAGGAAACATAGACGAAGTCTACGAGAAAGTTGAAAAAATGAGATGAGGTGAAAAGAATGGATAAAAATTTTCACCTCGAGGTTTTAACTCCTCATAGAAAGTTTTACGAAGGGGATGTGGAAGAAATAATAGTAACTATAACCACAGGTCAAATAGGTATTTTAAAAGGCCATATTCCCATGACAGCAGCCATAGGTACAGGTACTTTACAGATCAAAGAAGACGGCCAATGGCGAGAAGCCTTTATCTCTGGCGGCTTTATGGAAGTCAAAAGAGACAGTGTGACAATCTTGTCCAGTGCAGTAGAATGGCCCGAGGAAATTGATATAGCTCGTGCTCAAGCGGCTAAAGAAAGAGCAGAAGAAAAACTTAGACAAAAAAGAAGCAAACAGGAACATCTTTTGGCAGAAGCCGCTTTAAAAAGAGCATTAATGAGACTCAATATTGCAAGTAAATACCAAAATATGTAAGAATAAAACTTCCTACTGGGGATTTTTTAAGAGCAGTAGGAAGTTTTTGTTATTTACTAACTTCTGATTCAGGTAGTTCTGAAAGCACTATACCTGCAAACATAAAAATTCCGCCTATTATTGCTCTAAAAGACATCACCTCACCCGCAATTAAAAAAGCAGCTATTGCAGCGAAAACTGGTTCTAATGCAAATATCAAAGCTGTATGAGTAGCAGTAGTGTAGGCTTGCATTGTGTTTTGAGCAACATATGCAAAAGCCGTAGCAAAAACACCGGTTATTATAATGGCTAACCAGACATCGACAGATGTAGGTATAAAAGGCTTTTCAAATAGAAAAGTCACAATGCCGCTTAAAAGTGCAACTATTCCTATTTGAATAGTAGCGAGTAAATATGTATCTAAGGTGGAGGCGTATTTTGCTATTAAAACAATTTGCATTCCAAAAGCAAAAGCACACAAAAGTGTCAAAAAATCACCTATGTTAATAGATAAGTCAATATTTGTAGTGAGCAGTATGAGTCCTATAAAAGCAAGTAAAATTCCTAAAATTGCAGGTTTTGAAGGCTTTCTTTTAAGAAACACTGCTTCTAAAATTGGCACTAATACTACACTAAACCCTGTTATAAACCCTGATTTAGATGCTGTAGTGTATTTAAGTCCCATTGTCTGAAAGGCATAACCTAAAAAAAGCATTGTGCCAATTAAAGATGCTGCAGTTAGTGTTTTCTTATCAATATTTTTTAGCCTTTTATAAAATATTATTACAAGAAGCAAAAAAGCCAATAAAAAGCGTATAAAAAGAAAATTGTATACCGGGAGTGTCTGTATAGCGTTTTTGACTATTATAAATGTAGACCCCCACACCATGGTTACTACAGTGAGCACAATATCGCTTTTTAATTGTTTGGACAATTAAATTCCCCCTCAAAAATTACTTAAAAATTATAGTTTAAAATTGTGAACAATTGGCATACGCCTTCCTGTTCCAAATGCTTTGGTGGTGACTTTGAGTCCGGGTGCTGCTTGTTTTCTTTTGTACTCTACTCTGTTGACTTTATTTATAACATCTTTTACTAATTTTTCATCATATCCTTTTTCTATTATTTCTTTTGCTGACTTGTTTTCCTCTATATACATTTTTAATATTTCATCCAAAATCTTGTAAGGAGGCAATGAGTCTTCATCTTTTTGATTGGGTCTTAATTCTGCAGAAGGAACTTTTTCAATTATAGAAGCTGGAATTATTTCTTTTTCTCTGTTTATATATCTTGCTAGTTCATATACCATTGTCTTAGGTACATCTGCTATCACAGCAAGGCTCCCGCTCATATCTCCGTAAAGAGTGCAATATCCCATTGCTAATTCTGATTTGTTTCCGGTAGTTAAAACAATGTGCCCTTCTCTATTTGATATAAACATTAAATAATTACCTCTTATTCTTGCTTGTATGTTTTCTTCTGCCAGGTCACCTATAACGTTGCTATCCCCATTAAAAACGGATAAATAACTTTTGAACACAGGCTCTATTGGGATTACTCTAAATTCAATTTCCAGATTATCAGCCAGTATTCTTGCATCACTTTTACTTCCTTCAGAGGAATATCTTGAAGGCATTGAAACCGCAAGAACATTTTCTTTTCCTAAAGCTTCCACTGCTATGGCGCAAACCACTGCAGAATCTATTCCGCCGCTTAAGCCTACTACTGCTTTTTTAAAACCTGATTTTTTGCAATAATCTCTTACACCAAGGACAAGAGCGTTGTATAACCAAGATATATCCTCTTTTATTTCAGGCAGTTTCCTAAGATTTTTCAGTTTATCAATATCAAAAACTTTAATATCTTCTTCAAAAGCTTTAAGTTGTACTACTCTTTTGCCTTCTTCATTTACTACAAAGCTAGCACCGTCAAATATCAATTCATCATTTGCACCAACTTGATTTACATAAACAAAAGGTATTGCGTACTTTTTTATCTTTTTTTCTATCATTTCTACTCTCATATTTTGTTTGCCCAAGTAATAAGGAGATGCCGAAATATTTATAAAAATATCAGGTTTGAGCTTAAATTGTTCCTCTAAAACATCAACAGAGTAATCTACACTTGGCTCAAAAACATAATCTTTCCATATGTCTTCACATATATTAACCCCCAATTTTATACCTTTAAAGGAAGCTATCTTTCTTAATTTTGCTGGTTTGAAATACCTCTTTTCATCAAATACGTCATAGTTTGGAAGTAAAGTCTTGTCAAAAACCTCAACTATTTTACCGTCATAAATAAAAAAAGCAGAATTATAAAGATTGCCTTCTGTATCTCGCCTTACAGTACCCAGTATTACTCCAATTTGATAAGAAGAAGGTAAGACTATTTCATTTATATATTTTTCATTGGCTTCTAAAAAATCTTGCATAAACAAAAAATCTTTAGGAGGATAACCTACGGTAACTAATTCAGAGAATACTACGAGGTCAGCCTTTTGATATTTTGCTCTATTTATAAACTCTACTATCTTTTTGAAGTTTCCTTTTATATCTCCCACAACTGGATTTATTTGAGCCAATGCGATTTTCATTAGTTTTCACCCCGCATTTATAATACTACAATACATATTTTAGCACATAAAAAGACAAAAAACACTGTTATCTATCTCCACCTTATCAGCTTTTTTTCGAGATACACTATAAAAATGTACATCAAAGCAGAAAGTATTGAAAGTATCAGTACACTTGTCATTACCAAATCCAACTTAAAAATTTGACCGCCGTAGACAATCAAATATCCCAAACCTGCTTTAGAAACTAAAAATTCTCCTGTAATTACTCCTACCCAGGAAAGGCCGATGTTTATTTTTATGGCGGAAATAATCGTTGGGACACTGGCGGGAAGAATACATTTTGTAAGTATTTGCATTTTTGTGGCACCAAAGGTCTTTAAAAGTTTTATTTTTTCTTCGTCAACTTCTTTAAAACCCGTTTGTAAGCTGATTATAGTTACTATCAATGAAATAGCAAGAGCCATTGTAATTATTGGAGCTTCTCCATTTCCCATCCAAACGATAAATATAGGACCTAATGCAATTTTAGGAAGACTATTAAGTACTACTAAATAAGGTTCTGATACTTTTGACAAAAAGTCTGACCACCACAGAAGTATAGCAATTATCATGCCAATTATTGTGCCAAGAGTAAAACCTATTATAGTTTCACTCAAAGTGACCCATATGTGCATAAGAAGAGAACCATTCTGACTTAAGGCTATTATAGTTTTTAACATTCTTGAAGGCTGGCTGACCAAAAAAGGGTCTACAATTTTGTACCTTGCGACAATTTCCCATGCAGCGAAAAAAAGGATTAATAATGCAAATTGAGTGACTCGTATCAATACATTTTTTCTCTTTACTTTTTTTAAAAATTCCCTGTGCTCTTTTGAAATATAGGGGGTTGCTGCTTCATACATGGACATCCAACTCCTTCCAAATTGAATTAAAATATTCTCTAAACTCAGGAGCTTTTCTGCAGCCTATGGGAGTTCGATCTTCACAAGTTAGGACAATGTCATAAATCTTTTTTACATGGGCAGGCCTATTTGATAGAACTACAATTCTATCACACATAGAAATTGCCTCTGAGATATCGTGAGTTACTATGACCGCAGTTTTTTGCTCATATTTAAGAATTTTATATACTTCATCGGATATAGCAAGTCTTGTTTGGTAGTCTAAAGCAGAAAAAGCTTCATCTAGTAAAAGTATGTCTGGTTTTAAAGCTAATGTCCTTATGAGAGCGGCTCTTTGTCGCATTCCACCTGACAATTGATTAGGATAATGTTTTTTAAACTCGCCGAGGCCGTATTTTACAAGCAAACCTTCTACGTATTTTTTAGACTCTTCTGTTAGACTTTTTTGTATTTCAAGTCCAAGTAATACATTTTGCCATATATTTCGCCATTCAAAAAGGTGGTCTTTTTGAAGCATATAGCCTATTTTTCCATTTACCTCTACATTTCCGTAAGAAGGCTTTAAAAGACCGGAAATAATCGAAAGAAGAGTAGATTTGCCACACCCAGAAGGGCCTATAATCCCTACAAATTCTCCTTCGTACACATCAAAAGAAATATTTTTTAAAGCTTCAGTTTCACCCTCTAAGGTGTGATAATTAAAGGATACATCTTTGAGGCTGACCATTATTTTATTCATAAAAGACACTCCCTTCTATGTGAAGTTAATAAAAGGGGAGTTGTGCTCAATATGGGAGGGGCATATTGAGCACAATTTAAAACCCTACTTTTTGATCATTTTTTCAGCTTTTTCAGCGAAAGTGTTGTTGATTAGAAGATGTGAGTCCACCTTTTCTTTTATTACACCTGCATCTAAAAGTATATTTTGCAGAAAATCAAAGTCTTCAACTTTCATTTTTAGAGTAGTGCCCCAGGTGTTTTGATTTTTGTATCTTTCAATAGCTGTCGCCATAAGGTCTACATCAGCATCTGGGAAAAAAGGCTTAATTGCTTCCGCTACTTCTTTAGAAGAGTGAGAGCCTACCCAAAGCATTCCTTTATATACTGCATTTACAAAACGCTGTATTATATCGGGATGTTTTTCAATATAGCTTTTTCTTGCATTAAAAGTCGTATAAGGAACTTCATGACTGGAAGCGCCAACTGATGCTACAATGTATCCACCTTTTTGTTTTTCAACTAGGGAAGCTGTAGGTTCAAATAACGCCACGTAATCAGCATCGGAAGACATAAAAGCTCCCGCTGCGGCTGTAAATTGAAGATTGGTGATAAGGGTTAAATCTGTTTTTGGATTTATGCCGTGTTCTTTTAAAATGTATTCCAGTGTCATTTGAGGCATCCCGCCAGGCCTTCCACCTATTACCTTTTTACCTCTTAAATTTTCCCATTTAAAGTCCGGTTCAGGCTTTTTCCCCAAAAGGAAAGACCCATCTTTTCTTGTGAGTTGCCCAAAGTTTACAAGATAATCATCTCTACCTTCTTTAAGTACGTATACAGTGGTTTCGGGTCCTTGAAGTCCTATGTCTGCTGTGCCAGATAAAACGGCCGTTGCAGCCTTATCTGACCCTTGAGCAGTTGTAATGACGAGTTCCAGCCCCTGTTCTTTGAAAAAGCCTTGGCTTACAGCTACGTAATAGGGAGCGTAAAAAATAGAATGGACTGTTTCTACAAAATTAATTTTTGTAAGTTTTTGACTTTTATTTGTACACCCTGTAAATAAAGAAACTGTAAGGGCTAATACTAACAGGAATACAATTAAGTACTTAAGCCTCATATCCATCCTCCTTTTTCTATTTTCACTTTATTATATTCTTTCAATTAAAATATGTGATTGAGGCAAATTGTGCCTTTTGGGGATTTTAAATTTGTAATTGATAGTTTGATAAAAAGAAGGAAAAGTGAAATTTTTGTCGAATATGTATATACTGTGGTCTTAATGGATTAAAATGCTACAAGAAGAGGGGATTGAAAATGGCGCAAAAAATAGCTGCAAAAAAGGGCAAGACAATAAAAAAACAAACGAAAAAAACATACAGAAGTTTTGCAAGCTTAGACACAATATTTTATATATTACTTGTAATTCTCGTATTTTATCCACCTTTTTTTAGAGGCATGTATTTCGAAAAAGAAATGTTTCCCACAATTGCATTGACTTCTGCGGTATTTATTATATGGGCTATTTCTAAAATTGTGCAAAAAGAACCCATAATAAGTACTACCTTAGACTATGCTGCTTTATCCCTTGTAGGGGCGTATATAATCTCTAGTTTTTTTGCTGTAAATATAAGGGCGAGCATAGGGGAAGTTTTGAGATATTTTGATTATTTGTTTATATATTTCATAGTTAGTAGGACCGTAAGAGATAACAAAAAAATTTTTATACTATTAAATGCGTTAGTTTTAAGCTCATTTGTAGTAGCGGTTGTGGGGCTGGGATCTTCAGTTAATCTCATCCATTACAACGGTTCATGGGTAGGAGGCAGGATAAACTCTACTTTTCAGTATCCTAATACAACAGCTTCATTTTTGATGGCTTTTTTCCTTGTCAATTTAACTTTAATTTCTTACACTGACAATAAATATTTAAAGGCAATATACGGCATGACCGCTTATACACAGTTTTACGCTTATGTATTTACCTTGTCTCGCGGTGCATGGCTTATGCTTCCTTTTCTTGGCATTATTCTTATGCTTTTGATGCCAAGGGGCAAAAGAATAGAACCTTTTATGTATTTTGTGGGGGTTGTAATTGCTTCAGCACTGCCTATAGTAAAATTTAATTCAGCAGTTGCCAGCGGGGCAGCTCTCAATTTAATCAAATGGTATTTGATTGGAGTCTTTGCTTCACTAATTGTTACATACGCAATAAGCTTTATTGTGAGTGTTGTAAATAAAATAAATGTGAAAGTTGGAATAGCTATTGCTGCTGTAATTGGAATCTTTGTGTTGGTAGCAGGATACATAGTTTTTACAACTCAAGTTCCATTGACTTTAAAACATGATGTAGAGGAGTCTGACAGCATAAAAAGCGTAACGAGATTTGTGAGTGCAGAACCTGACAGAGTTTATGTGTTAAAATACGATGTTGTAGCCAAAAATCCCTCAAATAAAGATTGGGCTTACGGCATAATAATAAACAGCAGAAATGAAAATGACCAATCCACTAAAATTACAGAATTTTACGACAAAGACAATTTCATTGGCGAAAAAACAATAGAATTTTCTACTTTAAAAGACACAAAAAGGCTTGCCATAACATTTGTAAATAATTTTCAAAACACGTCAGTTACTTTTACAAAGGCGCAAATATATCCTAAAAATGCTCCTTATGAAGCACAAAACATAATGTTAAAATACAAATACTTGCCGGAGGATATTGCATCACGTGTCCAAGATATAAGCCTGTCAACCCAAAGTAGCTCACAGAGAATGCAGTTTTACAAAGATGGATTAAAAATTTTTAAAGATTATCCTATATTTGGAGCAGGTGGTGGTGCATGGGCATCACTATATTTCAAATACCAATCTTACCTGTATTGGACTACTCAGACTCATAACTATTTCATGCAGGTACTTTTAGATACGGGTATCATTGGAGCTATTGCTATAATATTTTTGTTGGTATCCCTTTTTAGAAGCATGCATAGAGTGTATAAAGGATACATGGAAGACAAAGACAGAATTTTAATTGCTGCAATTATAACAGCAATAATAAGCCTTTATGCTCATGCTGCAATGGATTTTGACCTGTCGCTTTCTGCAGTATCTATTGCACTTTGGGCATTAATTGGTGTAATAAATTCTCTGGACATACTAAAAGTTAAAGTAAAAAACAAAAAAATTTACTTAAACTATTTAGCGATAGTTGTAGCCTTTGTTGTAATGTTTATGTCTACCTCTATGTCAGTAGCGCTAAGTTATGCCGTAAAAGGGGATAACTTTTTGAGACAACAAAATTTTATTTTGGCGGAACAAAATTATGAAAAAGCAGTATCCTATGACCCATGGAACGCAAAATACAGAATGACATACGGGCAAATTCTCACCGCCCTTGGTGACCAGTTAAAAGATGCTGTAAGGCTTCAAAAAGCGATGTTTGAAGAAGAAAAAGCCGTGCAATTAGAGCCTTTTAATTCTCAACTTAATGCCCAACTGGGAGCTTTCTATCTTGCTCATGGACAAATTGACCTTGGCCTTAAATATGTATTAAAAGCAGTGGAAGTACAACCATTGAGGCCAGAAAATTACCAGCAATTAGCTGATGCTTATAACAAAGTTGGTATGTATTATTTAAACAATGGAGATAAAGAAAAGGCAAAAGAATTTTTGCAAAAAGCGGTAGATGTACAAAAAATGTTTGACAAAGCAAATTCCAAATCATTAGAGCCAAAGCCTATGACTGAAATGACCAAACAGATAATAGAAGAATCCCAAAAGACGCTTCAAGAGATACATTAAAAGTGTATCTCTCTTTTTTATCTTGATTTACCATAAAAGGAATGGTATGATAAAATCAATAAAGGCTTTTAAAAAGGACAGTTATATTTGATATGACAGTTATCGAACTGTATAAATAGTCTTAATATTATGATATATTTTAGTTGGAGGAAGAATAATGAAAATAATTACTAAAAAAGGGAAAAATATTTATATAAGACCTCCTAAATACGAGGAAACTGCTTATATAAATAAATTATGGTCCGATGTGGATACAACAGGTGAAGTTGGTGGACCTTTTTTCTTACCAGAGGGGAAAGTATCATCTTGGTTTCAAAAAATGGTTGATCCTACGGATGGACATAATTTCTATTGTCTAATTTTTAACAATAAAGATGAACCTGTAGGTGAAGTAAGTTTCCATCGATTTGACGATTCAACTAAAACGGCAGAACTGAATATTAAAATTGAAAGAATACACAGAGGAAAAGGTTATGCAAAAGAAGCACTATTTTTACTTTTGGACTACTATTTTAATGAGTTTGGTGGAGAAATAATGATCGACCCGGTCCTTCTAAGCAATAAAAGGGCGCAAAAAATGTTATTATCATTTGGATTTGAACATGACCCTTCAAACAAGGAAGTATTCCTGTTAAAAATGACAAAGGATATGTTTAATAAAATTAAAGATGGTATTTTACCCACATAAACATAATTTAACCTTGATTACTTGTAATAAGAATGGTATGATGAAGCTAGTAAATGGTTTTTATATGGGGGCCATGAAATGACAAATGAAGATTTTGTGAATTTTATTGTTGACAAATTTAATAGTTTTGAAAAAAGGTTTGACAACTTTGAAAAAAGATTGGATGGATTTGAAGAAAGATTTGATGAAGCTATTACAAAAATAAAGATGAAGTTAGAGAAAACACTAGATTAGAATGATAAAAAGATTACCGAATTAAACCAAAAATCACAGGAAGTGAAGTTGGATAGACAGCTTTTAAAGAGAGCAGTAGTAAATTTGTAGACATCGAGATACACTATAAAGTGTGTCTTTTTTTGTAAAGTGTAGCAGTAAAATCCTGGGCCGAAGTGAAGCGAAGCCTTAAGCCGAAGTGAATGGTCTCCGAAGAATCTTTCTCTTCTGTTATTCTGAGGTGAAGCAGAAGAATCTCATGCATAAAGGAATACAAAAAATGCAAAAAGTATTAAAAAAGAAAGGTAGGAGGGTGTAGAGATGAAGAAAATACCCTATGGTATGTCCAATTTCAGAGCGATGAGAGAAGAAGGATACCTATATGTGGACAAAACGATGTATATAGAGAAGATAGAGAACTTAAATAGCAAATACCTGTTTTTCATAAGGCCGAGGAGGTTTGGAAAAAGTCTTTTTCTTTCCACATTGGAGAACTACTATGACATAAACAATGAGAAAGACTTTGAGAAACTATTTGGCGACTTATATATAGGGAAGAACCCAACAAAGCTAAAGAACAGTTATATGATACTCAAACTGAATTTTTCAGGTCTAAACACAGAAAACAAAGACCAACTAAAAGAGTCCTTTTTGTTAAGTGTGAAAAATTCAATAAATGCTTTATTAGGTAGATACGAGGGTATATTAGAAAATACGGAAGAAATAAGGGAGAAAATTGACCAAATAACTGATATAAATGCAGTTATAATGACGCTAATAAATGAAGTAAAGAAAGTAGGTAAAAAGGTATACCTAATAATAGACGAATATGACCATTTTGCCAATGACATAATAGCGATGGGTGAGAGTGAATTTTACAGAGAGATAGTGAGGGCATCAGGATTTGTAAGAGACTTTTATGAGACATTGAAGATAGGGACAGAGAGTGTAATAGACAGGATATTCATAACAGGGATATCCCCAATAATGCTGGATGACTTAACGAGTGGGTTTAACATAGCATTAAATGTCACAATGGATTTAAGCTTAAATGAGATGCTGGGATTTACAGAAGAAGAAGTGGTGAAGATACTAGAAGAAGTAGGGATAGAGGAAAAAGAAAGAGAAAAATCATTAGAAGAATTAAAAGAATTATACGATGGTTATTTATTTAGCGCAGAAGCGGAGAAGAGGATATACAATCCCGACATGGTATTGTATTATCTTGACAGCATAGTAAGATACAAAAAACCGCCTAGAAATTTATTAGACGACAATGTAAAGACAGACTATGGTAGGCTAAACAGGCTTACGATGAATGAAGAGAACAAGGCATTATTAGAGAGGATCATAAAAGAAGAAGGGATAGTAGCGGAGATAGTAACAAAATTTTCATTTGACAGAATGTACGACGAAGAATACTTTGTATCACTGCTATTCTATATGGGATTACTCACGATAGAGAGGCAAGAAAAAACGAGATTATTTTTAAAAATACCCAATTACGTAATCAAGACAATAATGTGGGAATATATAGAAACGAATTTAAAGAAAGAATACAAAATTAATCTTAACCTAAATGAGTTAAGGAAGACCATAGAAGAGATGGCGTATGAAGGGAGAATAAAACCGTATATAGAGTATATAAGCCAGAACGTGCTAAAGGTGCTTTCGAACAGGGACATAATAAAATTTGATGAAAAATATATCAAAGTGATATTAATTACGTATCTTGTAAACAGTAAAGCCTATAGGCCAATAAGTGAGAGGGAGACAGAAGGAGGGTATATAGACATATACTTGGAGAGGGACATAAGGATACCAGATATAAAATACGAGTGGTTGATAGAGCTAAAGTATGTAAAGAAGAGTGAGAAAGACAAAGTAGACAAGATAAAAGAAGAAGGAATAAAGCAGCTTAAGAGGTATAGAGAAAGCAGAGGGCTAAAAGAGAGAAAAGATGTAAAGCAGGCGCTAATCATATTCATAGGCAAGGACGAATACCAAGTAATTGAAGTGTAAAAAAGAAAAGAAAGAGGTGGTAAACATGAAGAAAATACCCTATGGTATGTCCAATTTCAGAGCGATGAGAGAAGAAGGGTACCTGTATGTAGACAAAACGATGTATATAGAGAAGATAGAGAACTTAAATAGCAAATACCTGTTTTTCATAAGGCCGAGGAGGTTTGGGAAAAGTCTCTTTCTTTCCACATTAGAGAACTACTATGACATAAACAATGAGAAAGACTTTGAGAAACTATTTGGCGACTTATATATAGGGAAGAAGCCAACAAAGCTAAAGAACAGTTATATGATACTCAAACTGAATTTTTCGGGATTAGATACAGGCAATAGAGACAGGTTAGAAATATCATTCAAACAAAATCTAATTGATTCAATAAATGGCTTTTTAAATGACTATCAAAGTATATTTAAAGATATAGAGGAAATAAAACAACATATAAAAGAGAAACCAGATATAAAATCGATAGTAAATCAGCTAATAAATGAAGTAAAGAAAGTAGGTAAAAAAATATACCTAATAATAGACGAATATGACCATTTTGCCAATGACATAATAGCGATGGGTGAGAGTGAATTTTACAGAGAGATAGTGAGGGCATCAGGATTTGTAAGAGACTTTTATGAGACATTGAAGATAGGGACAGAGAGTGTAATAGACAGGATATTCATAACAGGGATATCCCCGATAATGCTGGATGACTTAACAAGTGGATTTAACATAGCATTAAATGTCACAATGGATTTAAGCTTAAATGAGATGCTGGGATTTACAGAAGAAGAAGTGGTGAAGATACTAGAAGAAGTAAGGATAGAGGAAAAAGAGAATTTAATAAATAACTTAAGGGAATTATACGATGGCTATAAATTCAACAAAAATGCCAAGACAAGGGTATACAATCCAGACATGGTACTATACTTTTTAGCACAATACAAAAACACAGGAGGATATCCAGAGTATTTAATAGACGACAATGTAAAGACAGACTATGGCAGGCTAAACAGGCTTACAATGAATGAAGAGAACAGGGCATTGTTAGAGAGGATCATAAAAGAGGAAAGGATAGTAGCGGAGATAGTAACAAAATTTTCATTTGACAGAATGTACGACGAAGAATACTTTATTTCTCTTCTATTTTATATGGGCTTATTAACAATAAAAGATTACAGGTACAATATCTTAGAACTTGGAATACCTAATTACGTAATAAAAACAATGTATTGGGAGTACTTCGGTAGAAAATTAAAGGAAGAAAACAACATAAAATATGAAATGCTGGAAATAGCAAAAGCCATATGGGAAATGGCATTTGAAGGGAAAATAAAGAATTTTATAAAATTTATAAGTGAAAAAGTTCTAAAAGTATTATCCAATAGAGATACAATAAAATTTGATGAAAAATATATAAAAATAATACTCTTTTCATACTTGACAATGAGTAACATATACAAGCCTATAAGTGAGAAAGAAACAGAGGGAGGTTATATAGATATTTATTTAGAAAAAGACATAAGAATGCCAGATGTAAAATACGAATGGTTGATAGAGCTAAAGTATGTAAAGAAAAGTGACGAAAAATATATTGGGGAGATAATAGAAAAAGGGAAAGAACAATTAAAGAGATACCGTGAAAGTATGCAATTTAAAGATAAACAAAATTTAAAGAAAGCATTAGTGGTATTTATAGGAAAAGGAGATTACAAAATATTTGAAGAGTAATTAGAAGAAAGTTATCCAGCATCAGGAAAGAATAAATCAGACTTCAAAGGTTTACTATAATCTTTTCATGGAATATCATTCTATAAAATTATAAAAAATTCCTTTGGTGTCATTTCTCAAATTAATTTAGCCCAAAACCGATAAAATTTTTCAGATTAAATAATCTTGTGATAAAATTAATGCTAAAGGAATTAAAAAAAATTTTTTCAGATTCCTTTAGCATTAATTTTAATTGGAGAGGTTACTTATGCAAATAGTTTTCCATGTTGATAACATTGAAGAGTATTTACGAAAGGGTAAAGATTACAATTTCCCTGCCCCGCCAGATAGATGTCCTTATCCCGATTGCAAGTGTAGAGTAAAACTAAAAAAGCACGGGTTTTATTACCGTTACTATTTAGATGGACCTAACTGTGTAAAAATAGCCATAAG